>JABFSD010000074.1 GCA_013140935.1 Acidobacteriota bacterium | reverse complement strand
TTGATGCTTGTCGGCCAGCTTGAAGATATTGCTCAGCGCGACGGCGGTGTACGTCGGATAAAGCGTGCCATTGCGATAAGCGTTCTGCGGATAAACGCGCGCCGAACAAGCCGCGCAACCTTCCGGGTCTGATTCGGTGAGGATGATCGGCAGCTTTTTGAATTGCGGGAACGACGTGACGATTTCCATCCCACGCGCTACGTCAGACATGTTTTTGCCGATGCCCATACGAACGTGACCGTCTACGACTCTGGGGTTGCCTTTGGCGTGATAGCTGATGAAATCAAGCGGCGCACCGGTCTTGCCCGTCGCCGCATTTTTGCCACGCGCGCAATGTTCAAGAAACTGTTTTAGAAACGCGGCGGCTTTCTCACTCGCCGGGCCAGTGGTTGCTGGCCCGCCAACTTTTGCGCCCGGTAAAGCGCGTTTCACTGCCTCGGCTGTGTAATCGTAAAGCTTGTTATATTCTTCGGGCGTGCCTTTCCAATAGGGAATGTCCGGTTCGTTCCAAAGTTCCCACCACCACGACAACACTTCGTCTTTGCCATAGCGCGCAACCGAATGCAGCACCCATTGCCGCACCAGTTCAGCCCACTTGTCATAATCTTTGGGCGGATAAGCCCAACCCAAATAAATGTCGTTGTATTGATCGCCCGGTTTCCAGTTGTGTTGATAGGGTTCCGGTTTGACGGACATTGCCTGTGGCATAAAGCCGATTTCGACCAAGGGCTTGGCTCCGACTTTGATGTAAGTGTCAAAGATTTGATCCACGATCTTCCAATCGTAAACCGGCTTGCCTACCGCGTCTTCGGTGTAAGCGTTGGTCGAACCCCATTTCAGCGCGGCTTTGCCATCGCCTGTGACTAACAAACTATGCGCGCGAAAATAAACCGGCACTGGATTCATCTGTTGCAATTCCGCAATGAGCTTCGGTCCATACTTCATGTATGTGTAATTCGGTTCGTCATAGCCGACGTATGCCCAAATGGGTTTGAGTGGGCCGATTTTGGTATTGGCTTCGATGCGGATATTGACCGGTTCCTGCGCCAACAAACGAACGTGGGACAGAAACAATGCTAGACAGAGTAAAAATGGTTTCATTGATTTTCCAGAGTAGGAATTAAGGTCGAGCAGTGATTCATTATTGCCGATACACAAACTCATTCAGGTTGAATAATGCCTGACAAAATTCTGCCAATCCGTTCGGATTCTCACGCATAAAAGCTATCGTCTTTGCGCGCTCAAACTCACTCGGTGCGCGTCCCAACGCCAGTTGATAGCCGCGCATGATTTGCCGCGCCACATCCGCGCCAGATTCTTTGCGCAAACGTTCGGCGAACTTTTGCGCTTCAACCAACACGAAATTGTTGTTCATCATCAGCAAGGCTTGCGGCGCGATGGTCGAGCGGTTGCGGCGTTCGCACGAATTGATGAGGTTCGGTTGATCGAAGGTCTCAAACAGTGGATAGCGAATGCTGCGTTTAGAATAGACGTATAAGCTGCGCCGCCACGTTGCAGGATCATCGTCCGGCTTGCCCGGCCACGTGCGCTTCGTGCTGGATTGAAACAGCTTCGGATCAATGTACGGATACACGCACGGCCCGCCCAACGTGCGATCCAGATTGCCTGCGACCGCCAGCATCGCATCGCGGATCGCTTCGGCTTCCAACCGCATACGTGGCATCCGCCAGAACAAGCGGTTCTCAGGATCAAGCGCGACGTTCGCAGCAACGTTATCGCTCGCCATTTGATACGCCTGCGAAGTCATTATCAGGCGGTGCATCGCTTTTATGCTCCAGGAGGGATGAGGGATGAGGGATGAGGGATGAAGCGTTTGTTCCGTAGTTTTATTCATCCTTCCGCCCTCATCCCTCATCCCTCCATCGCGGAACGCGATAGCGAGCCAATCCAACAATTCAGGATGCGACGGCAACTCGCCCATTTTGCCAAAGTTGCTGGGCGTGCGCACCAGCCCTTCGCCGAAATGATGCTGCCACAAACGATTGACCATGACGCGCGCGGTCAATGGGTTTTGTTTGTTCGTCAGCCATTCGGCGAATCCTCGTCGTCGAAAGCTCGATTTCGCATTCGCAGGCGGCACGGGGAAATCAAACTGACTTACGACTGACAACACGCCGGGCATCACGGCGGGGCCTTTGGAATCGAAGTTGCCGCGATGCAAAAAGTACGTCGGCGCAGGCTTCGGCCCGTTTTCACCGATGGCGCGCGCGGTCGGATACGGCTTCGGTTTTTGCCGGTCGAGCGTTTTGATTTGCGCGTTCAAATCCTGATGTTTGTTTTTATCTTCCGCTGACATCCGCGCGACGATGTCTTTTTCGGTCAGCTTCTGCGACAGCGTGTCGTCTTCGAGCGTCTTGCGGATTTGCTGCACATTCAGGCGTTGCCCCGGCGTGCGTTTGTCTTCGGGCGTGCGCCACGCAGTCTGCATGTAGTCGGGCAAACGGCTGACGGCTTCTTCGACGAGGATTTTCAGGTACGGTGCTTCGAGGTCGTCTTTGGCTTTGCGCAAAGGTTTTTGCTGCGCTTCAATGCGTTGGGTTTCTGCCGCGTGCGCGGCGACGACATCCGGTTTCACCAACGGATGACTCGCCGGGCGCGTAGGCGCAAACACCGCTTGGATGCGATAGAAATCGGTTTGTCGTATCGGATCGAACTTGTGATCGTGACAACGCGCACAGCCCACCGTCATGCCCATAAACGTCAGCGAAGACGTCGTGATGATGTCATCCAACGCATCCTGTCGCCCGCGTTCACCGCCGCCACCGCCTTCTGGCCCAAGCCGCAAAAAGCCGGTCGCAATGATCGCGTCATCTGCGTTGGGCGATTCCGGCGCGTATTCATCTCCTGCCAATTGTTCCTTGATGAATTGATCGTAAGGCTTGTCTTCATTGAACGCTTTGACGACGTAATCACGATAACGCCAACCTTCTGGACGATCTACGTCAAACTCGAAGCCGCCCGAGTCGGCGTAACGCACCAGATCAAGCCAATGCCGCGCCCAACGTTCGCCGTAATGCGGACTCGCCAGCAAACGATCAATCAGCTTTTCATACGCATCCGGTGCTTTGTCATTCACGAACGCTGTGACTTCTTCCGGCGCAGGTGGCAAGCCCGTCACGTCGAGATAAGCGCGACGAATCAACGTGCGGCGATCTGCTTTCGGTGAAGGCTTCACGCCTTTCGCGCGCATCGCCGCAAACAAAAACGCATCAATTGGATTGTGATTCCAGCTTGCCAACGCCGCGCGCGGCGGCGCAGTACGCTTAGGCGCTTGAAACGCCCAGAAGCCGCGCTCTGCTGCACTGAACTTGTACTCCGGCAAATTCTCTGCTTTCGGCGCTTCCGCTACGGCTGGCGCAAAGCTCTCCAACGACGCACCGGCCGTAATCCATTTCCGCAACGTTTCGATGTCGGCGTCGCTCAGCTTCTTGCCCGGCGGCATCGTAGGCTTTTCCTGATGTGTAACGAAGATAAACAAACGGCTCGCCTGTGCATCGCCCGGCACGAGGACTTTGCCGTTTTCGCCGCCCGCCGAAACGCCTTCCGCCGTGCGCAAATCCAGTTCGGATGTTTTCGCTGCGCCGTGACAGCCAAAACAGTTTTGCCGCAACACCGCGTAAGCCTGTTGCGAAAGCGATAGCGACAATTGCGCCTCTGCCCGCCACCACGCGCATAACGGCAACAGAGACAGAATGAATACGCTGACGATCAGTTTTCGAGTGCGGTGAAATCGCATAACGGTTTCCTTTGTGTGGTCTGTGTGCTTTGACGGTGCGGCTAAGTTCGTCGTTGCGACTTTTATTCGCTCGACAGCGTGCGCTGCGCTCAACCACGCCGCCAGCCAAAGCGATGTGACCAGATAACGCAGAAGTGATTTCAATGGCCTAAGCCGAAGTCACAACATTTATGAAAACGAAACAATATGCCAGCCAACAGGCTACGCCTTTGCGCAAGGGCGTCTTGGACGAACATAGGGCGTTTGCACCAGATTAGCCCAGCACGGGTCTTGCCCTTGCCCAACTGCCGAACTACGATGAGCCAACGGTGTATTTCTGCTGCCGGGGAGACAATGCAATGAGACTGCTTAAACAAAACTTGAATTGGCTAGTGATCGTGTTGCTGTGCGCCAGCTCGACAGCCCAATCAAAACCCGATTTTTCGGGGCGCTGGACGAGCGAGCCGGAAGCCAAAGCCCCAACGGGCGATCTGGGCAGCGGTTGGGGATCGAACCTCAGCATCAAGCAAGCGAACAATAGGCTGACGGTCGAATATCCGTTTTTCGCGCGCGGCGATATGCAACCGCCACTGCGGTTTGTTTACGCGCTGGATGGAACTGAGACGAAAAACTCCGTGATGATGGGGCGCGGCATTCAGGTGCAAACCTCGAAGGCGGCGTGGGAGGGCGACAAACTGGTTATCACGACAACACACAGCTACGAAAACCCTGTGGATGGTCAGCCGCTGAAGGTCGAGGTGAAACAAACACTCACGCTCGCTTCGCCCACCTCGCTGGTCGTCGAAACCGCGCGGAGCGGCGTGTTGGGCGGCCCGCCCTCAACGACGCGGACTATCTACCGGAAATAAATTCGTGCGTAACGATGTCCGCAGAAATCTTAACTTCGCAGAGCTTGTTCCTTGCGATAAAGCCCCGGTGGGACGCCCGTTTCCCGCTTGAATGCTTTGCTGAAAGCCGCGCCAGACTCATAGCCGACCCGTATCGCAACCTCATCAAGATTGTTTTCACCCTGACGCAATAAGTCGCTGGCCTTCTGCATCCGCCACTTCCTCACATAATCGAGCGGCGCGATGCCAGCCACTTGTGTGAAGCGCACCGCGAACCCGGTCCGCGACATGCTGACCTGTTCAGCCAATTTCGCTACTGTCCAGGAATGATCGGGTTGTTGATGAATCAGCTTCAGCGCCTGGCCTATCTGTGGATCGAGCAACGCGCGCAACATGCTGGCCTTGTTTTCACATTGGTGACTTGCTTTGGCGCATTGTGCGATGTGTGCGCGCAAAATCTGGATGAAGAGAACATCTGAGAGTCGCGCCATGATGATTTGCGCGCCGGGCGCATCCGAGGTGGATTCGGAGGCCAGGAACTTCAACGTGGCTTCCAGCCAGGGTACGTTCTGCCCCTCTTCGGCGCGAATGTGAATGAGCGGGGGCAGTGACGCGAGAAAGTTGCTTGCCGCTTGATTCTCGAATTTGAAATACCCCACCACGAGCGCCGATTTCTCGCCGCCGCCGCCATGTTGTACCGCGCGGGGCGTGTTGCTTGCGCAGCCTTCTCCAAACAATTTTTCAATTGGAATCGCCCGCGTTCGCGGTCGGTCGCGCAGGATGTGGGCTGCGCCGTGCGGCAGCATCACCACGTCACCACCGACCAGCGGCGCCGAGGCTGTCAGCCCGTCAACCTCAAGATAACAACTCCCGCGCGACAGCATATAGAAAATGGCGCGGTCACTTTGCGCCGACACCTTTATGCCCCAGGGCGCACTCAGTTCCGGGCAGAAGTGAAGCGCGCTTTGCAGCCGTATCGTAGTCAACACATCGGAAAGAACATCCATTCCAGCCTCCTTCAATTATTGAACGAACAGACATAAAAAATGAATTTCACGGCATTGCCAGTTCAAGATTCTGAGCCTAGATTACATCACAGTGAATGAAACCTAAACGTTTTTTTAAGCAGTAACCGACATTACCGAAAGAGAAAGGGGTAACACGATGAGCAACAGAAGCATTGCCAGCACTGGCAGCGCGGCGAAGCGGCCTGGCTCGTATGAGTTCAGTGCAGCACACATTTCCGCCGCCTCAGTCGGAGCTGATCTCGATCCGGTGATTGGCATAGATCACTTCCACATGCGCGCGCCAGTCTTTCCGCCGCATCCGCACGCGGGATTCTCGGCGGTGACATATCTGTTCGAAGACGGCGAAGGCGAGTTTGTCAACCGCGACAGCCTTGGACATCAGCTTTTAGCCAAGCCGGGCGCAGTCATCTGGACGCTTGCGGGCAGCGGCATCATCCATGAAGAGTTTCCAAAAGAGCGAGGGAAGCTCTCGCATGGGCTACAGGTGTTTGTGAAGCTCGCCGCGTCAGAGGAGACGCAATCGCCGCGCCTGTTGTTCGTTGACGGGCCGGATGTTCCGGTGTTCGAGCGCGAGGGCGTTCGCGTTCGCGTGATTGCGGGGGAGGCTGGTGAAGTGCGCGGCAAGATCGAACCACCCGGCGGCATTACGTTTCTCGAGGTGAGGCTCGATCCGGGCGCTGAATTTGAACAAGCATTGCCGCCTGACCGGAACGCGCTGGTGTACGTCATCGAAGGGAGCGTAGCCGTTGGCAACGAGGGCCGCCGATTGAACACACCTTTGCCGACGACGTCGATGCTGTGTATTTGCGCGCTACAGCAGAAGGCGCGCGCGTCGTGCTGATCGCCGGACGTCCACTGCGCGAACGGGCCGTTTCCAACGGGCCATTTGTCATGAGCAGCGAAGAGCAGATCGCGTCTGCGATTGAGCGCTATCGCACAGGTCGCATGGGTCGGCTCGAACCGATAAACATAATTTGATAGGAGGAAAACAATGAGCAAAAAAATAATCGCATTAGTTGGCGCTACGGGCAGACTCGGAACACTGATCGGCAACGCGGTGCTGGACAAGCCCGACGTGCAACTCAGGTTGCTCGTCCGCTCCGGCAGCCGCGACAAGGCCGCTGAACTTGAGCAGCGAGGCGCACAAGTGGTCGAGGGCGAAATCGGGCAAAGCGCCGATGGCGTGTTGGCTTCGCTCTGTGAGGGAGCAACGACCGTGATTTCTTCGCTTCAAGGCGGCTCCGAGGTCATCATTGAAGGCCAGGCTCAATTGCTGCGAGCGGCGCGCGACGCCGGAGTCAAACGCTTCATCCCTTCGGATTATTCACTCGATCTGTTCAAGGTGAAGCCCGGTCAAATCCCTACCTCTGACTTGCGGCGACAGTTTGCGTCGGTCGCAGACGCCGAGCGTGGCAATGTCGAAGTCGTCCATGTGCTGAACGGCGGATTCCTTGATCGCGGCGTACTGTTCGGCTTCGTGCGCATCATTGATGTTGAGCAACAGACGGCCTACGTGTGGGGCGACGGCAAACAGCCGATGGACTGGACTACCTACGCTGACACCGCGCGCTACACCGCCGAGGTCGCGGTTGATGAACGACCAGTACCGCGCATCTTCTCTATCGCGGGTGATGTTATCAGCTTTGAAGGCATCGTCAGCGCCTATGAGTCGGCATCGGGCCGGAAGTTGCGGGTCGAGCGGCTGGGTTCGATGGAAGACCTGGACGCGCGCATCGCACATTTACGGCAGGCCGAACCGGCCAACTTCTTTGCCTGGTTGCCGCTGATGTATTACCGGTCAATGCTCAATGGCGAAGGGAAGCTCGACGGACTGATGAATGACCGCTATCCGTCAATCAAGCCTACGACCGTGCGCGAGTACGTCGAGCGGGAGAAACTCTAAACAGACAAACAGGAGTGAATGATGAAATACAAAATCGGTTATTGGGTCGTCATCGGGCTGTTCTCACTGATGATGGCGGGTTCTGCGTTGGGTTATCTGTCGGGGAGCGCGCAGATGGTAGAGGCGTTTCGGCATCTCGGTTACCCAGACTACTTTCGGATGATGCTCGGCGTAGCGAAGCTGCTGGGAGTAGTGGCGCTCTTATTGCCGTGGACACCTGCCGTGTTGCGTGAGTGGGCGTATGCGGGATTCGTCTTCACACTGGTTGCCGCCGCGATTTCGCACGGCGCGAGTGGTGATCCGGTGGGCAGAATGATTGCGCCGCTGGTCGCGCTCGCATTGCTCGCCATCGCCCGCCAGCTTTGGAATCGCGCAGAAAGAAATTAACAAGGACACAAACCACAATGAAAAGAACCAGGCATTTGATCTGACATCCGTCTCGGTTACGCGCTGACACGACTGAGCGAATCTGCCTAGCCGCCGATTCTGCCTGCGATTGCGAATTCAGGGTTCACGGCGACGTGCGAACGCATTCGCACGCTGCCGATGTCAAAACAGGGATTCAGCTTTGCCCCGGTTTGATTGTCATTCGATCTTTCATCCCGGTTTTTGCGGCTTTCCCTGTGAGGCAGTTGGCGGCAAGTTGCAACAGAAACGGCCTGTTGATCTTCAGTGATCAACAGGCCGTTTTTACTGTGAGCTTCAGCCCACTGATTAGAACGTCAGTGACAAGCCGAGTTGTGCGTTGCGTCCGGGCGCGCTGCCGGTGATCGTGCCGAAAGCGGCACTATTGAAGTTGGTGTCAGGGTTATTCAACAACACTTTATTGAAGGCATTGAAGAGGTCAGCCTGAAACTTCAGCTTGAAGCGCTCGGTCAACGTGAAGTTTTTGCGCAACGAGAAATCCGTCAAAAAACGGCCCGGCCCTTGCACAATGCCTACGCCCGCCGTGCCGCGCGTTGCATCACCTACCTGGTTGAACGCGGCGGTATTGAACCAGCGCGTATACGCCGCATCACCGCCGAGTGCGATGTTGCCGCCGATGTAATCAGCCCGCCGCCCGCCAATCGAACTGTTGCTGTTGACGGTCAGATATTGCCCGGTTTGCCAGCGCGTAATGCCGCTCCCTTCCCAGCCGCCCAGCACGTTGCGCACGGTAGGATTTAATTTTCTCAGACGAGGCATGCTGTAACGATAGGTGTTCACCAGAATGTGACGCCGATCAAAGCTGACCGGACCGTAATTGATGCGGCGATTGAAGGGGTCTTCGCCGGTCGGGTTGCCGTCGCCGTTGCCGCCGCTATTCGTATCGGACAATGCTTTCGACCACGTATAGCTGACCGAGAAAGTGCCATTGCCTTTGCGCTTGGTCGCATAAATCTGCAACGAGTGATAATTCGAGTTGGCGTCGGAGAAGTAATTGTTGATGGCCGCGAAGCCTTTGTAAGGGCGCAGCGTATTGACGGAAAGGCGCTGCGCCGTCGGCAGGGCTGCATTGGCGACCAGCGCGGCAAACGTCGGTTGATTGATGTCGGGGCGACGCAACAGATGGCGGCCTAGATTGCCGACATACGCCGTTTCCAAAAATATCCCCAGCGGCAATTCGCGCTGCACGCTCAGGCTGAAATTCATCGTGCGCGGCGTGACCAGATTGGGGTCAATCGTCACGATGTCGCCAAAAGGCGCAAGCGCCGCCGCATTGCCGCCGCGAATGTTGCTGAGGTTCGCATTCTCGAATTGTGCGCTGTCGAGAAACGGCGGATTGTTGAGCGCCGAAATCCATAGATTGCCTTCGGGCTTGTCGAAGAAAATGCCGAAGCCGCCGCGCACCGCCGTCTTGTTGTCATTGAACGGAGCGTAAGCAAAGCTGAAGCGCGGCGCGAACAAATGTTGTGTGTCATATAACCCACGCGGCGCGCCTGTCGGCACCCCGGTCACACGCGCACTGTTGCCGAACGGCACACGCCCCAATTGATCCTGGGGAATGCCATCGCCGGCCCGCACCAATCCATTGAAACGAGTGCCGCCTTTCGTGGTGTCAATCAAACCATTCGCCAGCAGCGTCACCGCCTGCGCCGGGTTGTAAAGGCGCGGATCGAAATTCCCCAGGTTGTTTTGTTGCGTGTAAGTCGGTTGCACCCATTGATAACGCACGCCGTATTCGATGCTCAGCTTACGATTCACTTTCCAGCTATCCGTGGCATAGCCTTCGACGCCGGTGAAGCGATAAAACGCAACGGGGTCGTTTTCGGCTTCGGTGTAGCGGCGAAAATTGCCGAGCAGCGCATCGCCCAGCGCCACGTTCGTCGTGTTCGTATTGCCCGCGACATTGAATGTAACCGTTCCCGTATAAGCCGGACGCCCGTTCTGGTCTTTGCGATTGCGTAACACCAGGCCACCAAATCTGAATGTATGCACGCCTTTAATCCACGATACGTTGTCGGTGAAAGCAATGTCTGCGGTCGGAGAAATCAGCGAGCCAGTCGCGCCCTGAAACGAAGAAAACGTATCCATGCTGATGTTGGGAATACTCTCTTCAAACGTGCCAAAGGGGAACAGTTGCTGATAGGTGAAACCATAGGTCGAACGCTTCCAGTTTTCGCCTACGGGTGGAATGCGCTGGCCGTTCCACGAAGTATTGATTTTGAATTCGTTGATGAGATTGGGGCGCATCACCCAGGTGTGCGAAACCTGATAGCTGTAGCCCGGACGACGACGCTCGGTCGGAATGGTCGGCAATTGCGAAGTGATAAAGACGCCATAGGGGTCGGTCAACACATAATCGTCGTGCAGAAAACGTCCGTAAATGTTGTGCTTATCGTTGAATTTGTAATCGAGCCGGATGATTTCCTGCCGAAAATTGAACGGGTTGGACAATTGGTAAATCGCATTGTTGGCCGTGGACGTGTCGGCATAACCAAAAGCCAGACTCTCCATCGCACTATAAACATTGGCAATGGCTTTGCCGTCTGCGGTGAGGCGATTGGTCGGAATGATGTTGCCGGCAAAGCAACCCGTGCGAATCGCCTCCGCTGTGGCGGTCGGCCCCACACAGGTTGAAGCGGGATTGTTCGGGTCGCGTAACACGCCGTCATCCGCCGTGCCGACGATGCCGTCAGCGCCGCGCAACCGGAAACTGAAATCTCCCGCGCGCTCGGCCCGCGTCGGCAAGGTGCGTTGCGCCGCCGTGGTCGAACGGCGAATCAGCTTCCACTCCATCCCGGCAAAGAAATGAAACTTCGATTTGATGACGGGGCCGCCCAAATCCCAACCGAAATTGTTATAGCGCAGCGGCGCACGCGGTTGCTCTTTCAACCCAGCGGCAATTTGCGCGTTGGAAAGCGGCGTGCGATTGACGAAGAAGTTGTTGGCATCCAGCTTTTCATTGCGCAGATATTCAAACGCATCGCCGTGAAATTGATTCGTGCCGCCGCGCGTCACGACATTGATCGAAGCGCCTGAATTGCGTCCGTATTCCGCCGAAAAGTTCGAGGTCTTGATCGAAACTTCCTTGATGAAATTGATGCCGACGTTATTGATTTGCGAACCGTTCGAGCCGGAATCCAGATTGAATCCGCCGTCTACGCTCAGGCTGTTGGCATTGCCACGACTGCCATTGATCGGCTGATTCACTGAAAGACTGGTCATCAATTCCAACTGATTGTCATTGAGCAGCGGCGAGCCGGGAATCAGCGTCGTCAATTGCATGTAATTGCGCCCGTTGAGCGCCATATCCTGCACCTGTGAACCGTCAATCACGCGCGCCACTTCGCCCGAAGTCGAATTGACGGTTTCACCCGTTGAAGCCGTGACTTCGACGCTTTCAGTGACAGCGCCGGTTTCGAGTTTGAAATCCACGGTGAGCCGTCCATCCGCGACGAGCGTATAGCCAGTTTTCTTTGATTTTTTGAATCCCTGCAACTCGATGCTGATGCTGTAAGTGCCGGGTTGCAGATTGGTGATGACATAAAAGCCATTGCCTTCGGTCGTGGCGGTGCGGCTTTGTTGCGTACCTTCGTCCGTCACCGTCACGGTCGCGTTCGGTACGACCGCGCCCGTGCCGTCGGTGACCGTACCGCTGATGCGTCCAAAGATAGTTTGTGCTGTCGCTGAATTTGTCAGCGTGATCGCCATACAAAATAGCAGCGAACACACGATCAGCCTGATAGGGTGAATGAATCTGGTCATCTGGAGTTCTCCTAATTAGGGTTTTGGGTTTGCGAGAAAAAGCGAAATCCCAGCAAAGCGATTCAGTCCGTCGTGTGATCCGACGTTGGTCATTAAGTGGTTTCGACCGAAACGGTCAGCCGTCTGGTCGTAAAATTCTTTTGCAGTTCACTGCGGGCGCTAAAAATCATGGCGGCGCGTTTAGCCGTCGCGATAACCGCCAGCCACAGCGCCGCTTGCCACGCGGCGGCGATGAGAGTGCCTAACAGCGCGTTAAATTCAGTCAAGGGGTGCGGCATCTCTTGAATCCACACCGCCGCCAGCACCAACACCGCGCGCACCAGAACGTATGCCGTCAGCCAGCCTAAGGCTGAGGCTAATTGCCCGCCGCCCATGCGCGCCGTTTGCCGTTGCAAGACCAGGCCGACCATCGCCGCCACCGGCAGCAGGTAAATGCCGAACTGTTGCAGATAACGCGTGAAAACCAACGGTGAACCGGCTTCGGTAAATTCGTTGCGATAGGCTATCAGCACCGGCAGCAAGGTCAGCGCGAGCGCGGCGATCAGCCAGTCCTGGCGTGCGAGCTTGAGGCTAAGGCCTACGAGTTGGTAAGCCTGCACCATCGCCAACATGCTCAACAGCACCAGCAGTGTGCCGCCGACTACGACGACTTGCATCAGAAAGCCCATCCACCAGCGCCCCAGCGGATAACTGTCGTAGTAATAAAGTGAAAATTCGATCCACGCGCGCACGAGCGCTACGCCGGCGTGCGCGGTCAAGGCCAGCCAGGCGAAATTCAAACGACGTGTCGCGCGATGTTCGCGCGCAATGACCAGCGTCAAAACCATCATCGTCAAACAAGCGATGCTCATACCGCCATAACGAACCACGCCTTCGGCCAGCTTCCAGAACGCGCGCGCTTCGGAATGTGCGGCGGAATGTTCTGCCGAATATTCTGTTGGATACCAGCGGCAAGCCCACCAAAGCGCCACGTGTGCCAGCATACCGAGCGCCACCCGATTGGGCGTAAGCGCCGACGCCCAACGCGCCAGCCCGGCGTGTTCGTCATGTGATCGCTCGCTGCTGCGTGATTCGTTCCTCATGCCATCTGCCCTTTCGCGCGAATTAACGAAGCCGCCGAAGCGCCGCACATCACCTGAGCAAACGCCGCCAGATGGTTGAGAAAGCGCGGCCAGTTTTCGTGCGCCAGTGCGGCGGGCCCAGCGGCATCGGCTTGCGCAACGGCTTGTGCAGCGGCGCGTTCGATGGCACAAGCCGCCGTACGCGTGCCGCACATTTGCGCCAATACGGTTTCAAGATATTCCAGCCGCTCCTGCAACTGGCGGGCTTTAACCGCATTCGGTTCGGTCGCCTGCGCGCGCGCAAAAAAGCCATACAGCGCCGCGTGCATTTGCCGGTCACTC
>JABFSD010000555.1 GCA_013140935.1 Acidobacteriota bacterium | reverse complement strand
CGCCAGTTTCCAGCACGGTAATTTGCCGTGCGATCTCATAATCAATGGCTTTTTGCAGAAAGCGTGCGGAGTTGATGTTTTTGAGTTCGGTGCGCGTACCGAAAGGTTCACCGGGATGCCGCACCGTGCAAAGCCTCGGCGTATGCGATGGCAATATGGAAGAAGGAAATTTGCGCTGCGATGCCAACGTCTCGGTGCGGCGCAGAAAGATCAGGTAATCGTGGGCTTCCCAACTGGTGCGAAAATCCGGCTCGCTGACGATTTCGAGCAACGGCGTACCGGCGCGATTGAGGTCTACGTGCGACTTGGTCGGGTCGCCTTGATCGTGCATGGACTTGCCCGCGTCTTCTTCGAGGTGCGCGCGCGTGATGCCAAACCGTTTGAGCTTCCATTCCGTTGGGCGTCCGGCTTCGTCGCGTTCGCTGGTGAGGAACTCCACGTGGCCGTCAGAGGAAAACGGCTGATCGTATTTCGAAATCTGATAGCCTTTCGGCAAGTCGGGATAAAAATAATGTTTGCGCGCAAAGATGGACGCGTTATTGACGCGCAAGTTCAAGGCCAGCGCCGCCTTGCCCGCTTGCTCGATGGCGTGGCGATTCAACACCGGCAAACAGCCGGGCAAACCTAAGACGACGGGATCGGTGTTGGCATTCGGCTCGTGGCCGAACGCCGATGAAGACGCGCTGAATAACTTCGACGCGGTTTTAAGTTGAACGTGGACTTCCAAGCCAATGACGGCTTCCCAACCTGCTTTCACGAAATCTGCTCCTTGTGTTTTTTTACGGACGGCTCGCAAGCCTGCTTTACCGAAATGCTCTTCTGAAATTGCGGCATTTACAAGCCGCCACCAAGCCATGGGCAGAAACTTTGAGCCGGCCTCGTGAAATGACCTCCTGAGCCGCTTGGATTACTTGGTGACAAGGTCACTCGAATACTTCCGTATTTTTCGGATCGCTTCAGCAATCTGCTCCATCTCCGTCCGCGAGGCCAGCAACATATTTTGCGTGAACCAAACTGCTTCGCTGCACAAGCGGGCATTGGCGGGCGTGTGATTGCGTTCGACCCAATGGGCGAGATGGGCTTTGCCATACGCCGTTTGATAAGCGCGCGACTGCAGCGCGTTTTGCAGGAAAGGTTCTTTGTTCAATTCGCCATAACCGCTCGCCGCCGGAATCCCTTCGGCTTTGAGCGCATTCAGGAAGCCGTCGCGCGTGAGTCCGGCAAACTGGCGCGCGTCGTAGCGGAACATATACAAGTGATAAGCGTTGCGCGTGCAGCCTTCATACATTCGCGCCGGCGTGAGGCCGGGAATCTCGCGCAGCATACTCGTCAGGTATTGCGCATTCGCTTCGCGCGTGCGGGCGAAATCTTCCAACCGCGTCATTTGCGCGAGCAAGAGCGCCGCCTGAAATTCGCCGAGCCGTAAGTTGAGGCCGGAGCTTTGATATTGAAATCCGCTGGGTGCGCTTTTCTGCCCGCGTCCGTTGTTGTGCGCGGTGAAACAGCGTTCGTGCAGTTCGGCATCGTTGGTCAGCAACGCGCCGCCTTCGCCGGAGTTGAGATTCTTGCTGGCTTGAAAGCTGTAACAACCCGCCGCGCCATAAGTGCCTACGCGGCGATTGCGCCATTCGGCGAGATGGCTTTGGCAGGCGTCCTCGATCACAGGCAGCTTGTGTTTTTGGGCGACCGCGAGAATTGCATCGAGGTCTGCCGCCGCACCGCCCAAGTGAACCGGCATAATCGCGCGCGTGCGTTCGGTGATCGCGGCTTCGATCTTGCGCGCGTCTATTTGAAAGGTTTCGAGATCGGTGTCTACGAAAACGGGCAAGGCATGGCGCGCGAGAATCACGTTGATGCTGGCGATGAAGGTATAAGGCGGCACGATGACTTCATCGCCCGGCCCGATGTTCAAAGCCATCAGCGCACTCAACAACGCGCTCGTACCGTTCGCCGTCGCCAGACAATGTTGCGCGCCCATCAGTCTGGCGTATTCGGTTTCAAAGCGCGTGACGTTTTGTCCATTGCCGCGAAACCACTTGCCGCTGCGCAACGTAGCCACCACCGCCTGCTCTTCGCGCTGGTCGAAGACCGGCCACGACGGAAACGGCGTCTTGCGCACCGCTTCGCCGCCCAACGCAGCGGGCTTGCCGTCGCTGACGAAAGACGGATTGGCTTTTGCCGTTACGCCGACAGCGGTGACGGCGCTCAAAAAGTTGCGACGCGAAAGTGATTGATTCATCGCTTTTTCTCCTGTTGTTGTTTTGCACGACTGGCAAAGGCAGATTGCATTCGATCAGAATTGATCGGTACGCACCGAAAGTAGGCGCGGTGACGCAAGCTGTCAAGTTTTTCAACGGCGTATTTCTTATGTCTCAACTCGCAATGCATGGCGGCCCGCCGCTCAGACAAAAACCTTTCGCGCGCTGGCCGCAATTCGACGAAACGGAACTGGCCGCGCTCAACGAAGTGTTGCAAAGCGGTGTCTGGGGCGGCTATCACCCGAAGGTCGCTGAATTCGAGCAAGCCTTTGCGCACTGGCACGACGCACGTTTCGGCGTGAGTGCGGCGAACGGTACGGTGACGTTGGAAACCGCCTTGCGCGCTTGCGGCATCGGCGCGGGCGACGAAATCATCGTGCCGCCGTTCACGTTTATCGCGACGGCGACGGCGGTTTCATTGGTTGGAGCTACGCCGGTGTTTGTGGATATTGACGCGACGACGTTCAACCTTGATTTGAACTGCGCACGCGCCGCCGTCACGCCGCGCACCCGCGCGATCATTCCGGTACATTTCGCCGGACATCCGCTGGACATGGATGCGCTGATGGATTTCGCCGCGCAACATCAACTCATCGTCATCGAAGATTGCGCCCACGCGCACGGCGCAGCGTGGCGCGGACGCAAAGTGGGCAGCTTCGGCGCGTTCGGTTCGTTCAGCTTTCAAGCCTCAAAAGTGCTGACCGCCGGCGAAGGCGGATTGCTCACGACCAATGACGACGGCCTCGCCGAACGCGCGCGTTCGATCATCAATCAAGGCCGTCGCACGAGCGGCGCGTGGTATGAACATTTTGAACTGGGTACGAACTATCGCCTGACGGGTTGGCAAGCGGCGATTTTGCAAACGCAATTCGCACGGCTGCCCGCCCAACTCGAACGCCGCGCCGCCAACGCAGCCTATCTCATCAACGAATTGGCACAACTTGATTTATTGATTCCGCCCGCTGTTGACGAAGCCGTCACTTGCCACAGTTGGTATCTGTTCATATTGCGGCTCAATCGTGAACGCTATCCGCAACTCAACAAGCCAAGCGTAGTGCAGGCGCTGGCGGCGGAAGGCATGCCGGTCAATGCGGGTTATCCCTATCCGCTTTATCGCAATGAAGTGTTCGCGTCCGTTCCGCATCGCGTCACGCCCTGCCCCATCACGGAGAAAATTTGTGAAGAAGCGTTTTGGATTTCGCACGAGATTTTGTTGGTAGAACCGGAAGACGTGGTGGATTTCGTTAGGGCGGTGGCGAAGGTACAAGAAAACGTAGACGCTCTCGCCACCAAGCTAGTTCAATAATTGCTGCGGTTGTTGTAGCAGCAAGCCTTTGCCATGATTCGGGCAAGGCAATCATCTTTTTTTTCAGGAGCTTTCATTCAATGCAATATCGTGAACTGGGACGCACCGGCTATCGCGTCTCTCAGGTAAGTTTCGGCGCGTGGGCGATTGGCGGTTCGTGGGGCGCGACCGAAGATCGGGAATCCCTCGCCGCCTTGCACCAGGCCGTAAACAGCGGCGTCAACTTTTTCGACACGGCGGATGTTTACGGCGACGGGCGCAGCGAACGCTTGCTCGCGCAACTCAAACGCGAACGCCCCGATGCTGAAATCATCATCGCCACCAAAGCCGGACGCCGCTCGCAACCGCATACGGCGGCCCATACGGCGGCCCATACGGCTGAAAGATACAACGCGGCGAACCTGACGGCTTATGTCGAGCGCAGCTTGCAAAATCTCAACACCGACGCGCTCGACCTCGTGCAATTGCACTGCCCGCCAACCGATGTTTATTACCGCCCCGAAGTTTTCGCGGCGCTCGACCGGCTCGTCGAACAAGGCAAGATTCGTTTTTACGGCGTCAGTGTCGAGCGCGTCGAAGAAGCGATGAAAGCCCTCGAATATCCGAACGTGCAATCGGTGCAAATTATCTTCAACTGCTTTCGCCAACGTCCGGCGGATCGGTTCTTTTGCGCAGCCTTTCAAAAACAAGTCGGCATTCTGGCGCGATTGCCGCTTTCGTCGGGGATGCTGACGGGTAAGCTCACGCGCGATTCGCAATTCGCTGCCGAAGACCATCGCAACTTCAACCGCTACGGCGCAGCCTTTGACGCAGGCGAAACCTTTTCGGGCATTGATTACGACACGCAACTGCAAGCCGTCGAACAACTCAAAGCACTCGTGCCGCCAGGCATGACGCTCGCCCAATTCGCGTTGCGCTGGATTGCGATGTTCGAGGCCGTGACTTGTTCGATCCCCGGTGCCAAGAATCCGTTGCAAGTCGCCGCCAACTGCGCCGCCGCCGAGGTGCATGCGTTGTGCGACGACACGATGCTGGCCGTACAAAAACTTTACGAAGACCGCATCAAACCGCTGGTTCATCATCGCTGGTAACGACGTAGCGTAGACTTCAGTCTGCGAACGTAGCGTGGACTTTAGTCCGCGCGTGCCGGTAAGATGCGCCGCACTCACGGCATTCCACATCAACTCGTTGGAGACATCACGATGGGCATCAAGTTACTGGTACTCGGTTCGTTCCTGTTTGGCTGGTTCGCGGTTTCTGACACAGCCCCGCTGGGTTCGTATACGCAACGCGAACGCAGCCACTGGGCCTTCGTCAAACGCACCACGCCAACCATTCCTACGTTCACCAACGCCGCAGACCAGACCTGGGCAAAAACCGCGATTGATGCCTTCATTCTCGAACGCTTACAGAAAGAAGGCTTGAAACCTGCGCCGCCCGCCGACCGCGTAACGCTAGCGCGCCGTTTATATTTCGACTTGCTCGGCCTTCCGCCTTCGCCTGCCGAAGTCGCCGCCTTCATCAACGACAAATCTTCCGACGCAACCAGCAAGCTCGTAGACAAGCTCCTCGCCTCGCCGCATTACGGCGAACGCTGGGGGCAGCACTGGCTCGACGTAGTCCGTTTTGCCGAGACCGACGGCTTTGAATATGACACGCACCGGCCCGATGCGTGGCGCTATCGTGATTACGTGATTCGTTCGTTCAACGCTGACAAGCCTTACGACCGCTTCATCACCGAACAACTCGCGGGCGATGAGATGAGTACAAACGACGACGAATTACTCATCGCTGCCGGATTCAACCGTCTCGGTCCGTTGCGCAAAAACGCAGGCAATCAGGAAGTCGCCAGCAGCCGCAACGAAGTCTTGACCGAAATGACCAACATCGTCGGCGCAGCCTTTCTCGGCGTCACTGCCGGATGCGCGCGCTGCCACGATCACAAGTTCGACCCGATTCGCCAGAGCGACTATTACCGCTTGCAGGCTTATTTCGCAGGCGTCTATGAAAACGACGTAGCGAAATCTTCGCCCGCCGAACAAGCCGCGTGGAAGACCAAAGCCGAACCGCTCGAAAAAGAAATCAAAGAACTCAACGGGAAAATCAACAAGATCACTTCGCTTGAAGACCCCGAAGCCGCCAGCCAGCGCGTAGCCCTCACGAAAAAGCTCGAAGCCTTGCAAGACCAACTGCCCGCGCCGCTGCCCGCGTTGTATAGCGTCAAAAACGTAAGCGAAAAGAAATCGCCGATTCATTTGCTGACGCGCGGCGAATACGCCCACAAAGGTGCGCGCGTAGGCATGCGTCCGCTCGGCGTGTTGCTGCCCGACGGTGCGGGCGAATTGCCCGAAACCACTGACAAGCCCCGCACCGCGTTGGCGCAATGGATCACCGATGCGAACAATCCGCTCACGGCGCGCGTGATGGCGAATCGCTTATGGCAATTTCATTTCGGACGCGGCCTCGTCGCTACAGCCAATGATTTCGGACGCATGGGCGCGCGGCCTTCGCATCCCGAACTGCTCGATTATCTGGCGAATGAATTCGCCTCGTGTGGATTCAGCATAAAGAAAATGCACCGGCTGATTTTGTTGAGCAATGCTTATCAACAGAGTTCAGCCTTACCAACCGACGAGGCTTATCAAGCGTTGGCGTTGAAGAAAGACCCGGAAAACAAATTCGTCTGGCGTTTCAATCGTCAGCGACTCGAAGCCGAACAACTGCGCGACGCAATGCTCGCCGTCACAGGCAAGCTCAATCCCAAAGCGGGCGGGCCCAGCGTAATGATTCCGATTGATCCGGGCTTGGTGACGCTGCTTTACAAACCTTCGCAATGGAAGCCAGCGATGGACGCGACTGAATACGCACGACGCAGCGTTTATCTCATCGCCAAACGCAACCTGCGCTTGCCGTTTATGGAAGTCTTCGACGCGCCCGACACGCAAGCCAGTTGCGCGCGCCGCGAGTCCAGCACGCACGCTCCGCAAGCGTTGGAATTGCTCAACGGTTCGATCACGAATGAACTGGCGGAAGCATTCGCCCAGCGGTTGGAAAGCGAAGCCGGTGCGAATTTGCGCAAACAAATTGATCTGGGTTATCGGCTAACGACGGGACGCGCTGCGAAACCGGCAGAGATGAAAGCGGCGTTGGCGTTTTTGCAGACGCAACCAAAGCGTGAGTTCGCATTGACGCTGCTGAATTTGAATTCGTTTCTTTATGTGAACTGAGCGACCGCCTACCAACGCAGTGGTGCAATTTTTATGATACGACGACTTTACATTCACAATTTCAGATGCCTGGAAAACTTTGAGTTGTCCCTTTCCGGGTACTCGTCGGTATTGCTAATTGGGAAAAATGGTTCCGGTAAAACTACCGTCAGCCTCGCACTCGAAATTTTTCAAAAAATTGCACGAGGAACCAATCGAATCAAAGACATCGTTAAACCAAAAGATCGAACTCACGGACGTGAAGGCTTGCCCATGCGTTTTGAGATCGAGGTTGAATTAAATGCTGAAGTATATGAGTACACCATAGCGTTTGAACTCCCAGAGAATTTCAGGGAGTTTCGCATCCTCGATGAAAAACTTTCAGTAAACGGCCAGCCCATTTATAGCAGGGAGGTGGCAACCGTTCACTTGGGTAAAAATGGGCAAGGTAAGGAGTCTGAGTTTCAACTTGATTGGCACTTGGTTGCATTGCCTCTAGTACAGGAAAAGTCCACTACTGATCCGCTTTACGTTTTCAAAAATTGGCTCGCTAGTATGCTGATTCTTCGACCGATCCCTAGCCAGATCAGTGGCGGATCCGATTATGAAACACTGCAACCCACACCGTCAGGCAGCGACTTTGCGGCATGGTTTACCGGTTTATTAGCCCACGAACCATCTGCTTATACCGAAATCTCTCATTACCTTAAGCAGGTAATTCCTGACCTTAAAGACATCAAAAACCCCTTGGCTGGCACAGACGCACGCAACCTGCTTGTTCAATTTTCCCTTGATCAGCAGAGCCTTAACTTGCCCTTTGAAGAACTCTCTGACGGCGAAAAAAGTTTTATGCTGTGCGCGTTAGTAATTGCCGCGCAAAAAGTTTCTAACCGGCTTTTTTGCTTATGGGACGAACCGGATAATTACCTCGCCCTGGACGAAGTCGGCCATTTTGTACTGACTCTGCGAAAAGCTTTCTCAACAGGAAAAGGACAATTCATTGCCACTTCTCATAACCCGGAAGCAATTCGTCGTTTTTCTGATGAAAATACGCTTGTGCTTTATCGCAAGAATCATTTTGAGCCGACACTTGTTCGACCGCTCAATGAGTTACAGGTAAGCGGTGACTTGATCAATGCGCTCATTCGAGGCGACGTAATACCGTGAGCGCTAATAATTCGAAGCCACATATCATGGTCTTGCCGGAAGATCGCGCGAATCTTCGCCTGGCAGATGGCTTTTGGCAGGAAACAAACCGTGACAGACAGTTGCAAGTGTTGCCCGAATCAGGTGGCTGGCGAAAAGTCCTGGGTGCTTTTGAATCTGAACACGTCAAATCTATGCGCCGCTCGCCTCACCGATTGCTTATCTTGCTCATTGATTTCGACGAAGACGGAAACCGTTTAGCTGAAGCTCGACAAGTCATTCCCGAAGACTTGCAAGAGCGCGTTTTCGTACTCGGCGTGTGGAGCGAACCGGAAGGGTTGAGGCACGCAGGCTTAGGCTCGTTAGAAGACATCGGGCAAGCATTAGCGAAAGACTGTCGCGACGAAACCGATACGGTCTGGAATCATCAACTCTTACAGCACAACCTGAGTGAGGTTGCTCGTCTGCGTCATCACGTTCGAGAAGTATTGTTTTAGAGGAGTCACTATGCCAACTGAACACTATCGCATCACCAACACCCGCCGCGAATTTTTACGCGACGCTTTCTGCGGATTCGGCGGCATGGCTTTTGGCGCAATGCTCGCCGCGCAAGAAGCTCATGCGCAAAACCCGCTCGCACCGAAAAAGCCGCATCTGCCTGCCAAAGCAAAATCCGTCATCTTCCTTTTCTTGAGCGGCGGGCCGAGCCACATGGAATCGTTCGATCCGAAACCGTTGCTCAACAAATTGCACGGGCAAAAGCGTCCGGCGAGTTTCGGCGAAGCGAAATATCAGTTCGTCTCGCCCACGGCTACGTTGCTGGGCACGAAACGCACGTTTCAACGTTACGGCAAAAACGGTATAGAGGTCAGCGACCTGTTCCCACAGTTGGCGCAACGCATTGACGACATCGCGGTGATTCGTTCGGTGCATAGCGATATGGTGGTGCATTCCGCTGCGCAATATCAGCTTTTCACCGGGCGCGTAGTTCCGGGCTTCCCCAGCATGGGCGCGTGGGCGATTTACGGCCTCGGCAATGAATCGCAATCGTTGCCCGCTTACGTTGTATTGCCCGATCCGCACGGCGCGCAGGAAGGCGGGATGCCGATGTATTCGAACGGATTCTTGCCCGCCGTTTATCAGCCGACCATGTTTCGCCCCGGCAATCGTCCGGTGCTGAATCTGGACTTGCCCAAAGGCGTCACGCTCGATCAACGCCGCAAGACGCTGGGCTTGCTCAAGCAACTCAATCAGATGGATATGCAACCCGACGACGCTGAGTTTTCAGCGCGGCTTAACGCTTATGATCTGGCTTTCAAGATGCAAACCGAAGCGCCTGCGATTTTCGATTTATCGAACGAACCACAAGAGACGCTTGACCTTTACGGCATCGGCAAACCGGCGACGGATGATTACGGGCGGCGCTGCCTGATGGCGCGGCGGTTGGTGGAAAAAGGCGTACGCTTTGTCTGTCCCGTCTCAGGCGGAGGCACGGGCAACTTGCAATGGGACGCGCACAGCGACATCGAAGAAAACCATACGCGGATGGCTGCGCAAAGCGATCAGCCGATGGCGGCGCTGCTGACCGATTTGAAACGGCGCGGCTTGTTAGATTCGACCTTAGTCGTAATCGGCGGCGAGTTCGGACGTTCGCCCGAATCGGAAGGCAGCAAAGGCCGCGATCATCACAACCTCGGTTATACGATGTTGATGGCGGGCGGCGGCGTGCAAGGCGGCATCGTTCACGGCGCGACTGATGACATCGGGCTGCGTGCGATTGAGAAACCGGTTCACCTGCGCGACTTGCACGCTACGATTTTGCATCAGTTGGGACTCGACCAAGAGTTGCTCACTTACCTGCACTTAGGCCGTGAAGAACGGCTAACTGAAACGCTCGGCACGGTGGTGACGGACATCATTTAATCGGTGCTATGAAGATCATCTACCCGCCCTACGTGTTAAAGCGAATGATCGAGCGTAATATCACTGTGGCTGAGGTACGCGACACGTTGGAAAATGGTGAATTGATCGAAGAGTACAAAGCCGATGTGCCGCCGCGTTATCTTATGTTGGGACGGCAGGGAGCCAGACCAATTCACGTTGTTGGAGAAGACGACCTAATAGCCGATGAAACAACTGTTGTGACTGCTTACGAGCCTGATGCGAAACGATGGAAAGCAGGCTTTCGTGAGCGCAAAAGGTGAAGTTATGAAATGCCTAGTCTGTAAACACAATCGTTTTAAGAAAGGTACGACCGTACTGCCGATTGAACGCGGCAAAGCGATTTTGCTGATTACTGAAATCCCTGCGCGCGTCTGTGCCAATTGCGACGAACCATATTTAGACGAAGCTACCGCGCAAGCCGTTCAAACCTTAGCCAATGAACGCTTGAGTGGCGAAATCCGCTTCTCCAAAACGCGTGAAGAACGTGCCGTGTTGGTTGCGGCGTTTGGCTGAAACGCTTTTTATTTATGCGCTACGCGCAACCCGTGTCGCACTTTCTTAGCCAGTAAGATCTGATAGGGGACGGCTGATAACGCCAATTACGTTAATTTGAGAAAATCACGATATGAATGAGCAACTTTACATAGAAGCAAAACAAGAAATCGCCATGAAACAAAATGGGATAAGACCTGACGTGCAAGCGTTGATGTGTCAAGCAACATTGCTATCTCTTCAGGCTAACGGGCAATCAATACAATCAATTCAGTTAGTTGAACAGGGGGAGATAGAGAAGGAACTGTGGTCGTGTGATTTAGAGAGCCCCAAAAATATGATATATAAAATTTTAGGAGCTAAATTCCTAGAAGAAAAGTTAAGTAAGTATGAAGACCCGTTACAATACATCAGGCTACGTCTAGCCGAGGAAGCAATCAAAACCGCAGCAAAAGAAGTTGGACATAATTTACTGTTTTCTCCATGTATAGGTACAGTGCTTTCCTTAGATTGTAATGCCGTCACTCTCCGAGTTCCTGGGTTAGAGAGGCCGTTAATTCTTTTTAGCCTAGGAATACTTGACTTTTATGAATCGTTGGTTAGATGTTGCGTGCATCTCCTAAAGTGGAATCTCAATGCGAATGATATTTCCTATGAAATAGATACAGATTATGCTCTCAATAAACTTAAGAACGACGCTAAAATTACTCGGTCATTTCAAGAAGCGTTAAATAACGTTTTCATTGCACAGATGACAAGTGTAGTGAATGAGCACCTACAACCTGAAGTGCATATGCTAGGTGTTGACAGTGCATTGCGTGGGGTCATTTGGCACTTCATTATGGGGCATGAGTATGGACATTTAATTCACGGAGACCTTAACGAAGAAGAAGCGGATTGGATGCAAGAATATAAAGCTGACGCTCGTGGCTTTGAGCTAATGTGTAATTCAACTTGGCAGAGTGTAGCACCTAACTCTATGCAGAAAGAAGAAGTCCCTATAGATTTCTATCACAAAATTATTGGATTAAGTGTCTTTTTTTCAGGAATTGGCATTATCGAAAAGGCTTCTGAGTTTATTTTCGGTGATAAAGGTCAGCAAGAAAAGTCAACGCATCCTCCGGCTGTTGAGCGATGGCAGTACTTGGCGGCAGCTATATATAAAGGTTCCGAAGATAAAGAACTCTCGTTAAAAACATTTAAATATGCAAACGATATGAGTAATATACTATGGATGCTTTTGTCTCATAGTGGCGAAGCATTAAGAGAATTACGAAACAAACTCTCTATGAGCGAATGAGTGGCTCTCCAGATTATTGAATAAAAGAATCCAAGATGACCTGAGGCATTGGTTTGTGTGAGTAATTATGAATCTTGGTACAGGTGGGGTCTGAAAGGTCATTTAAGTCAATTACTTCTTCATGTGGCTGAAGAAAAGCAATGCATTTGTCTTCATAAGATGAATGTATTGGTTGTGAAGCCATTTCAAAATTAAGTATTCCCCATTCTTCACCTCGCACTCTCAATCGATTGCCAATAAAGTGAACACTCACATTTTCGAGATTGGATATTTTGAACCCGAGTTCAGATATAAAATAATTACGATATATTGAAGGTAGGACTCCCAGTACCCTTCCAATTAAAACCCCTTGAGTAGCTATGAACAAAGCCATGCCTTGTGATTCTGCCACTTTTACCGCACCAGACTGGAAACCTTTGGTTGTTACTAACACTCCTTTGTGCGCACCAATATCTTGAATTCTATATGAAAAAGCCATCACGTCATCAACGCCAACTTTCCTAGCGTACTCTTTGCATTCCACCACAAATAGTAAATTGAGCATGCCGACATTAAGTTCGTATGAAACGTCAATTTCATGTTCTTGCCCAGACTTGCCTTTGTATTTTTTTAAATGATATGACTGAAAGTTATATAGCCCATTACTTTCAAAATGAGCATTTAGCAAGCTTTTAACAACCAATTCATATGCGTCAAATGATGGAATTTGCATCGTTTTGAACCGAGTTCAACATTACAGTGAAATTTTCGCTGAAAACGCCCCA
Organism: Acidobacteriota bacterium; assembly: GCA_013140935.1. GTDB lineage: Bacteria > Acidobacteriota > Blastocatellia > RBC074 > RBC074 > JACPYM01. The sequence goes on along the minus strand of JABFSD010000555.1, from coordinate 699 downwards.
GTAAAAACGTGCTTTTTACTGGGATTTTTCAATTTTAGATCTTCGCTAATTCAACACTATGGTTATTGTGTTGAACTGGCATCAACCCCTAACGTTCCCAATACCGCAGAACCTCATTTCCCCTTCGGATTCACACAAGCAAAGTTCGCCGCCTCATCCGTACTGCCTTTACCTTTGTAACGCGCCACTTGCGGATAAGGACACAGCGGGCGAGTGCGAACGACCAAGCTCTTAGCATCGTTCGTCTGTCGTTTGGTAGCGATGATTTCGGCGGGCGCGACGCCTGTTTCAACCCAGCGTTCGAGTGCCGTCGTCAGATCGTGTTGGGCGTCAGCTTGTTCCGGCGTCACAACCTGCCCGAACCAGTTTGGGCCGGGGCCGCCCGTGCAATGTTGCAGCCCCGGAGCCATATAAAGCCGCGTGAATCCTTTGGCCTTGCGTTGGCCTAACTTAGCTTCGACGGCTTGAAAATAGTTGATCGTGTTTTGCGGAGCCAGCGCCGCATCGTTCCAGCCGTGATAAAGAATCAGCTTGCCGCCGCGTGCGTGAAAGGCTTTCAGGTCGGGGTTCGTAGCGTTCAAATGCGGCGCGAGTTTTTCATCCGCCATCGGGCCGTCTTTTTCGAGATTGAAAGTTTGGTAATCCCACTTCGGATCGCCATAGACCATGAATTTGTAACCTTGCGTAGCAAAGAAAAAC
>JABFSD010000591.1 GCA_013140935.1 Acidobacteriota bacterium | reverse complement strand
GGTTGTTACGTTTGGCGGTGCTGGTGTGTGGCGCTTCGGTGATGGTCGTAGAAATTTTAGGTTCGCGCATTCTCGCGCCGCGTTTCGGTACGACCTTGCACGTATGGAGCGCGCTCATCACCGTGACGCTGGCGGCGCTGGCAATCGGCTATGCGTTCGGAGGCCGCGTCGCCGATCAGTATCCGGGCATGCCGATGCTGATGACAGTGATCGGCGCGGCGGCGGTGGCGTTGTTGATTTCAGATTTGCTCACGAGCGGCGTGCTGCAACTGGCCGCCAGCGCGGGAATGGTGAGCGGTACGTTTCTGGCGGCGCTGCTGTTGTTCCTGCCGACGTTGTTGCTGTTGGGGATGGTATCGCCAATGGTCGTGCGCGCCGCTGCCGATCAAACGCATCTCGGCCAAAGCGTAGGCAATCTTTATGCGCTCTCGACCGTCGGTTCCGTCATCGGCAGCTTGACCGTATCGCTGTTTTTAATTCCGCGTTTGAACATACACACCGCCATCATCGTCACCGCCGTGGCGTTGGGCTTGATTCCGTTGCTTTACCTTGCGCTAGGCCGCAACAAAGTTATGGCGCTGTTGTTTTTCGTCGGGCTGTCATTGGCTACGATTACGACCAAAGTCATCGGTGAAGACGCCGACCGCGTCGTCTTTTATAAAGGCGAAGCCTATCCGGTCACGGTGCGCGAACCTTCGTCTTATGGCGAACTGGTCGTGAGCGATCATCGCGGCTCGCGCTTTCTGTTTTTGAACGGCGTGCAACAAGGTTCACTGCGCGGCAACACGTCGGGGGCGCGATATGCCTACGGCTTGGAACGGCTCTCGACCTTAAAAGGCGTGCCGAAAAAGATGTTGATCTGGGGTTTAGGTGCGGGCGTATTTGCGCGCGCGATGGCCGAAGCAGGCACGGAAGTGACGGTCATCGAAATTGATCCGGCTTCTGAAAAAGTAGCGCGCGCGCATTTCGGTTTGCCGCCGCAAGTCAAAGTCGTCATCGGCGACGCTCGCACTGAAACGCTCAAGCTCAACGAACAATATGACGTGATCGTGCTGGATGCGTTCAGCGGCGATTCGCCGCCCTTTCATTTGTTGACGAAAGAGGCATTTGAGAGCCTGAAACCACGGCTGGCTCCGGGCGGCGCGATTCTCGCCAACATCGTCGGCGCGGCGCGTGGCGAAGGTTGCAAGGTCGTGGCTTCGGTCGTGAAAACGCTCGACACTGTCTTCGGCAAGACCGAAGTTTTCGCGGTGAACCGCAAACAGGCCAACACTGACAGCCCGACGCTGGTCTCGACGATGTTTCTGTTTTGCGGTGAAATTCCGGCGGAACCAGCACCGTTTACGTTGCCTTATCCCAAAGATATGCAAAATTATTTAGACGCAGTGCTGTCTGCCCGCATCAATGACTTGGCACGCGAAGAAGGCGTTTTGCTGACCGATGCTTATGCTCCGCTCGAAGCGTGGAGCGACGCCGCCGTCCAAGCGATGCGATAAATTAAATCTTCTGAAAGCAGTAGTAGTGATGAGCAGTATGAAAAAATCACGATGGGTTTTAGGTTCGCTCGTCTTGTTGAGCAGCGTCACGTTAGGCGGATGGTTGTTGTCTGTGCAGGCGCAACGGGCTGACGCGCAGGCGAAAATCGCGCCCTGGTTGCAAGCCCGCCTGGCTGATACGCAACAAGAATTTGAATTCCTCGTCGTACTCAAAGAGCAAGCCGATTTGAGCGATGCCGCGTTGCTTCCGACCAAAGAGGCAAAAGGCCGTTACGTGCGCGAGACGCTCTGGCAAACCGCGCAACGGTCGCAGACTCCGCTGGTGGCCTGGCTCAAAGAACGCAACGCCACCTATCGTTCGTTTTACATCCTCAACGCATTGTGGGTGAAAGGCTCGAATGCGCTGGCGCGTGAAATCGCCGCCCGCCCTGAAGTCGCTCGCCTCGAAGGCAATCCGTCTCTCACTTTTACGCAACCGGTCGAGGCTACGATTGAGTTGCCCTATCAACGACTCAGTCCTGAGCAATCCGTAGTTGAACCCGGCATCAATTACATCCACGCCAACGAACTCTGGAAAGACGGTTTCACCGGACAAAGCATTGTCGTCGGCGGACAAGACACCGGCGTAGATTGGTCGCATCCGGCGATTCAAACGCACTATCGCGGCAACAAAAGCGAACCGAGTGGCGAAACGAGTGCGCACGATTACAACTGGCACGACAGCGTTCACAGCGGCGGCGGCGATTGCGGCCCTGATACGGTTGCGCCCTGCGACGATCACGGACACGGCACGCATACGCTGGGCACGGCGATTGGCGCGGATGCCCTGAATCAAATTGGCGTCGCGCCCGGCGCGCAATTCATCGCCTGCCGCAACATGGATCGCGGCAACGGTACGCCCGCGACTTATCTGGAATGTTTTGAATTCATGCTCGCGCCTTATCCGGTCAAAGGTACGCCGGAACAGGGCGACCCGACGAAAGCGCCCGACCTGACGGTGAACTCGTGGTCGTGTCCGCCATCGGAAGGCTGCGCACCCGACACGCTGCGCCTCGCAATTGAAGCGCAACGCGCCGCTGGCATTATGACCGTCGTTGCGGCGGGCAATGAAGGCCCCGGCTGTTCGACGATTAACTCGCCGCCCGGACATTACGAAGCGGCTTACAGTATTGGTGCGTTAGACGCCAACACCGGAAACATCGCCAGTTTCAGCAGCCGCGGCCCTATCACCTTTGGCACGAATCCGCACGTCAAGCCCGACCTTAGCGCGCCCGGCGTATTCGTGCGTTCGGCTTATCGCAATCGCGGCTTTGCCTTTTTGAGCGGGACTTCGATGGCGACGCCGCACGTGGCCGGAGCCGTCGCCTTGCTCTGGTCGGCGCGTCCTGAACTCAAAAACCAAAATTGCGTTGACCGAAAGCCTCTTGAATGAAGCCGCCACTCACGTCGAAGCCGAGCAATGCGGCAGCACAGGCATTCCCAATTTTGTATACGGTCACGGGCGCTTGGATATAAAAGCCGCTTACGATTTGGCAACCGCCACCGTCGAACTTTCTGCGACGACGATCAACCAACGCAGCGGAGAAATTAAAGTAAATGTCATTGCGCCTGCTGCGCTCAAATGGCGCGTGGCGAAGCGTGCCGAGTGGCTGACACTATCAGGCAACAGTGATTTCACAGGCAGCGCCACTTTCACTTTGCGCGTAGCGGAAAACACGGCCGCCGCCGCCCGTTCCGGCGTTATTCAAATTGCCGGACGCAGTTTCACCCTCACGCAAGCGGGTAGTGAGCCTTTCGCGGTGTCAGGCCGCGTATTCGATGGCAACGGCGTGCCCCAACCGCACGTGCGCATCGCCTTCATGCGGGAAGACGGTTTGGAAGGCGAACCGCCAGACGTGACAACTGACGCACAAGGCCGTTGGAGCCAAACCGGTTTTACGCCCGGCCCGGTTTATCGCGTAATCGCTTCGAGAGGCCGCGAAAGTTTCGCTCCTTCTGCATATACTGTCAGCGCGCCCGTAACAGCCCTCAATTTTATCGAGGTCAATCGGCGCATCATCTTGCCCTTTTTTCGTTGAACCCCTTATGTCGAACAGCTTTGAGACGAACCTCATTCAGCAGATGCAACAAATCGTAGGCGCACAACACGTCTCCCACGAAGCCGCCGAATTGCTGGTCTATGAGTGCGACGCGATGACCACGCACAAAGGCCAAACACTCGCCGTCGTCTTCCCGCATACGACCGAAGAAGTCTCGCAGGTCGTTCATCTCTTGCACGACAACAACGTACCCTTTGGCCCGCGTGGTGCGGGTACGGGATTGAGTTCGGGCGCAATTGCGCTCGGCTGCGAAGCCTATCCGCGCGCCGTCATCATCGAGATGGCGCGGATGAATAAAATCCTCGAAACCGATTACGCCAACCGCCGCGCCATCGTTCAGCCGGGACTCATCAACATTCGTTTATCCCAGGCTATCGCTGATCGCGGATACCATTACGCGCCTGATCCTTCGTCGCAAACGAGCTGCACCATCGGCGGCAACGTCGCCGAAAACGCTGGTGGGCCGCACTGTTTGAAATACGGGGCGACGACCAATCAC
>JABFSD010000733.1 GCA_013140935.1 Acidobacteriota bacterium | reverse complement strand
GCGGTCATGTGACTTACGCGCTGTTCGGCACGCGCGGTCATCGTTTCATTTCTTTCGCGGCTTATCTGGTTACGATTGCGCTGGCGATCTATTCCTATCAAACCGGTGGCTGGATGGGCTGGGTGATTTGGGTGGGCATCTTTACCGTACTCATTCGCGTAGGCCATCCGCCCGTGCTGGATGAAACCGAGCCGCTCGGTCTGGCGCGCTGGCTCGTCGCCCTGATCGGATTGCTGGTGTTCGTGCTGTGTTTTATGCCGATGCCGATTTCGTTTTAACGATTATTTAACGGAGAGAGAACTTATGACGCTGATTGCTGAGGATGTAATGGTGAAAGAAGTTTTGACTGTTCGTGAAGAAACGCCGCTCAAAGAAGTCACGGCGCTGTTCAAAGAAAAGAAGATTACGGGCGTGCCAGTCGTGAATGCGGCGGGCGAATTGTTGGGCGTGCTGTCTGAATCTGACATCGTGCGCAAGACGACCAGCATTGGTGCGTGGTCGCCCTCAACGGCGGGGCAGGTGATGACCAACAACGCCGTAACGGTCGAGCCGACCGAAACCTTACAGCGCGTTTGCGAACTGATGTTCAACCGTCGCATCCACCGCGTCGTCGTCACCGAAGGCATGCAAATTCGCGGCATTATCACCACGATGGATGTGTTACGCGCCATCGCCACGCACCTCAAGCAAAAGAGCGACGACACCTTTGCCAGTTAAATTGTGAAGCCGATTTGTGCAGTTGCGAAATAACTACTTCTTCTTCGAGCCGCCGCCCCACAGGTCTTTCATCGCCTCGGCTCCAGGGATGAACTTCTCCCACATTTGCGGCGCGTTGGCGCTCATTTCGAGAAAGCCGCGAAACCGCCGGTCGAATTCTTCCTTCGTTTTCAGATAAGCCTCGAAGCTGCTCGCCAGATAGTTGCTGAAAAAATCTTTGGCCGCACCGTCTTCTGAACGCAACAACTGAAAGAGAAACGGCAGCGGTAACAAATTCTTCTGATTCTTCTCTTCTTCCAAAATCGCCTGAATCAATACGGCTTTGGTCACGTCTTCGTCGCTGGCGGAATCCACGACGCGCACGTCGTAGCCACTACGTACGATGGCGATGATGTCTTGATAGGTGACATATCCTTTCGTCTCAGTGTTGTAGAGACGCCGGTTGCCGTAGCGTTTAATGACGACGCAATCGGGTGCAGCTTGTTCATTGGAGGTTTCAGCCTGCGCGGGGGGCGCAGCCTTTTTCGTAGCTTTTCGTGGCATCTGTTCGTGGTTCCTTTCTAACTGAAGCATTAAGGGAAGTGTTGTAACAGTTTTTGCAAATGCGAACAAGTGAGAGGTGTTTTGCTGAAGAGACGCGCATAATGCGTTAAATTACTTTGAAAATGTCGTTTTTGTGATTTGAAGTTTTATTTCGCATTTGCGAAATAAACGCTTGACGAGTTCGCGCCTCGTGATTATAGTGCGCATCGTTGAAGGAGCCGGGAAAGAGTTGGCCGGGCAATCATTAGCAATAACGTAAGCAAGAAAGGGATAACAATTATGGCAACCAAAGCAAAAGCGACCACCAATACCAAAGAAACCAAGACGAATGCGAAAGCGCCCAACACGACGCCTGACGCTACCAAAGACGCTACGCAACAAGCCACCGAATGGGCGGCGCAAGTCGTCGAGCATCTGGTCACTTCGCAAAAGAACTGGATCGAAATTACGCAACAGCAAAATGCGCTGACGATGAAAGCCATCGAAGAAGGCATGAATTTTTATCGCACGGCTCCTACGCCTGCGTTGGGCGAATGGGCGCGGCAGGGTTACGAAGGCTTTGTCGAAGCGCAAAAACGCTGGTCAGAAATCGCTTCGCAACAAAGCGGGCAGATGTTCGAAGCCCTGCGTGACGGCATGAATTTCAACCCCGCCGATATGATGGGCGGCCTGTCAAATCTGATGCCCGGTATGGTTATGGACACGATGGGGCAGGGCATGGGAGCGGTGTTAAAGGCGCAAGGTCAGTTGCTTGATTTCGCGGCGCAATCGAACGCGCAAGCCATTCAAGCGATGAAAGACGGCTTGAATCTTGATGACAATTCACCCGCCGCCGCGTTGGCTGATTTCGCGCAACAGGCGATGACCAATTACGTCGAAGTGCAAAAACGCTGGCTGGACTTGGCTACGCAATTGCCGTTCATGCGTTCGAGCAAGTAAAGCAAATTTTCCCCGGTGAAACCCACCGACTGGATGAGCGCGCGAATGGCGCAAGCAGGCATTCTGCTTTAAGATGGCGACCATTCACGAAGCTCATCCTTTTTCTTTTTTTAGGAGACACCCAATGGCTAAAGCATCGGTTTCGCCGCGCAACTATCCGATGACGGTCAACGCGAACGGCACAAAAGTCACCTTGCGTTTAATGACGCGCGCCGACGCCGAAAAATCCGTTCAGTTTGCGCGCGCTTTGCCCGAAGAAGACCTGATGTTTCTCACGATTGACATCACCGACGCCAACGACATGGCGCAATACGTGCAAGCGGTCGAGAGTGGTCACGCGCTGACCGTGCTGGCCGAGGTGGACGGACGTTTCGTCGGTTACGGCAGTCTTAATGTCAGCCGTCCTCATTGGACGCGGCATTTGGGCGAAATGCGTTTGTTGATTCATCCAGACTTTCGCGGCAAAGGCCTGGGGCGCGTGCTGGCGAACGAAGTCTTTCAAGCCGCGCAGGAAAAAGGCTTGCGCAAGTTGATTGCGCGCATGGCGGTATCGCAACGCGGCGCGCAAAGCGTTTTCGAAAAACTCGGCTTCACCGCCGAAGCGATGTTGAATGACTTCGTGATGGATCGTCACGGGCTTACGCACGACTTGATCGTGATGACTTATGACGTGACCGGATTAACCGAATAAAAGCATGTAGTCCCGCCTTCAGGCGGAATCGTTCGCATGTGCGAGATTCCGCCTGAAGGCGGGACTACGTGCGTTAGAGATAACGATGAGTGAACCGCAAACTTTCGCTCGCATTCCCGAACCGCCAGAGACGTTTTTGCTGGGGCATTTGTTGACGTTGAGCGCCGAGACTCCGGTGCAAGATATGTGGCGATTGGCGCGCGAGTTGGGACCGATCTTTCGCATGGAATTGCGCGGGCGCGTGTTGATCGTGCTGTCGGGTTACGACCTGGTGAACGAGGTCTGTGATGAGACACGCTTTGACAAGAGCATTCGCGGCGGCTTGCGACTGGTGCGCCGTTTTGGCGGAGACGGCCTGTTCACTTCAAAAACTGAAGAACCTAACTGGTCGAAAGCGCATAACATTCTGTTGCCCAATTTCAGCCAGCGCGCGATGGAAAGCTATCACGCCGTGATGCTAGACATCGCCGACCAGCTGGCGGTGAAATGGTCGCGGCTCAATTTCGGTGAAGAGATTGATGTCGCACGCGACATGACCAGCCTCACCGTAGACACCATCGGCCTCAGCGGTTTCGACTATCGTTTCAATTCGTTTTATCACGACAAAGAGCATCCATTCGTAGGCGCGATGGCCGATGCGCTGGCTATCACGATGGATGAGTTGCGCGATGTGCCGATGGAAAGTTTGTTGAGTACACGCCGCGACCGCCAGTTGCAGGACGACATCCGCACGATGAACGAAACCGTTGACCGCCTCATCAAAGACCGGCGGGCGAGCGGCGAAGATCATTCAGCCAAGTCCGACTTGCTGAGTTGCATGTTGCACGGCGTAGACAAAAAAACCGGCGAGCCATTGGATGACGTGAACATCCGCCATCAGATCATTACGTTCCTGATTGCCGGACACGAGACGACCAGCGGCCTGTTGTCGTTTGCGATTTACGCGCTATTGAATAATCCCGAAGTGTTAGCGAAAGCCTCTGCCGAAGTTGATCGAGTGCTTGGCCCTGACCCGACGACGAAACCGACTTATAAACAAGTGAACGAGTTGCGTTACATCACGCAGCTTTTGAAAGAGACGCTGCGGCTGTGGCCGACGGCTCCGGTGTTCGGGTTATATCCGCTGGCCGACACCGTCATCGGCGGCAAATACAAAATCAAAAAAGACCACACGATCACTGTGATGCTGCCCGCGTTGCACCGCG
>JABFSD010001121.1 GCA_013140935.1 Acidobacteriota bacterium | reverse complement strand
TCTTGCGCTCAAGCATTCAGCGTATGGCGAACCCACTCCGTTGCGACTCGCAGCCATCGGCTGTCTCGCTGCGCTCGGCAAGGAGTTGCACAAAGAACCAGCTGCCGACAAGATCGCCAACCATCTGATTGACCATCTGATCGAATTGCTCAAAGACCGTAACATCCGCGCCCGCGTCGCGGCGATTCGTGCGCTGGGCAAAGTCGGCAATCCGCGTGCGCTCGGCGCTTTGCGCGAAGCCCAGCAACACGAATGCCTCGATCAACTCAAAGCCGCGCTGCTCGATGCCATCGCCGGACTGGAGAAAAAATCATGATTCGCAAAGCCTTCTTGATGCGATTGAAACCAGGCCATCAGGCCGAATACGAACGCCGTCACAACCCGATCTGGCCTGATTTGCAAGCTGTGTTGAAAGCGCACGGCGTGCATAACTATTCGATCTTTCTCGACGCACCGACTGACAAGCTGTTCGCTTACGTTGAAATCGAATCGGAAGAACACTGGCAAGCCATCGCGCAAACCGACGCCTGCCAACGCTGGTGGGCGCACATGCGCGACCTGATGGAAACCAATGCGGACAACAGTCCGCTCGCTATAGAACTTAACGAAATATTTCATATTGATTTGACGTGGCGCAGGCTTCAGCCTGTGACCCGTTGTGTGGACTTTAGTCCGCTAGTCATGAGCAGTCATGAGCCATCAGTGACTATCGGACTAAAGTCCACACAACGGGTCACAGGCTAAAGCCTGCGCCACGATGGAAAACATCATGGCTCAAAGATTCAAGAACCAAGTCACCATCGTCACCGGTGGCAGCGCAGGCATCGGTGAAGCTACGTGCGAACTGTTTGCTGAAGAAGGCGCGCGCGTCGTCATTGCCGACATTGACGATACCGCCGGAGCAGCCCTCGCCGTCAAGCTCAAACAAGCAGGCAGCGAAGCGCTTTTTATTCACACCGACATTGCCAGCGAAGACAACGCACAACGCCTCATCGCTGAAACCGTAAAAGCCTTCGGCACGGTAGACGTACTCGTGAACAACGCCGCCGCATTCGTATTGAAAGGCGTCGAAGCCACCGTCGCCGACTGGATGAAAAGCCTGAGCGTCAACGTGATCGGGACTTCGCTCGTGACGAAATACGCCGTCGAACAAATGAAAAAGAATGATGACGGCAAAGGACGCGGCGCGATTGTGAATTTGGCTTCGATGTCGGGCTTTATCGCGCAGCCCAACTTTTTGACTTACAGCGCGACCAAAGCCGCGCTCGTGCAAATGACCAAAAACCTCGCACTCGATCTCGCGCCGTTCAACATCCGCGTAAATGCAGTTTGTCCGGGTACGATTTTGACGCGCGCTTCGCACGACCACATGGAACGCACCGGCCAATCGCTCGAAGACTTCCTCGCCGAACAAGGCCCCTCACACCTGCTCAATCGCGTAGGCCAACCGCGCGAAGTCGCTTATCCGATTTTATTTCTGGCTTCGGAAGAAGCGTCGTTCATCACAGCTACGCATTTGATGGTGGACGGCGGATATATTGCGCGCTAAACAATTCTGACTTGCCAGACTGGCCTCAAATCCATAGACTCCGCGATTTCCTTCGACGCCCTGCCGTGCGGCAGCGGCTTTTTATTCATAAACGTTATCTTTTTAGGAGTATTGAATGCGTGCCTTTTCCACAGTTGTATGCCTTTTTGTGCTGGCTCTTAGTGCTCACGCGCAAACAGGCGCAACGGCTCAAAACCCGACGACACCTGAGTCGTTGAGTTCCACCTATTACCAAACCGACGTAGCGGAATTGCTGCAACGCGCGACCGCACTCGAAGGACGTCGCGTCACGCTGACCGCCGAAGTCGTTTCGCTCAACGCGCGCCGTCAAACCATTGAATTGTTCGACGAGGCTTCCCATAAGTTCATCGTGGTTTCGATTGCCAACCTTTCGCGTTCGCAACGCAAAGTGTTGCTCAACGAACCTGTCAACCGCGTCACGGTTTACGGCAAAGTCGTGCGTAACAATCCATGGGGCAACGGACAAATGCTGCTCGAAGCCGAACAGTTGATGCCCGTGGTGATTACGCTCGCCAAAACCTTGCGTTAAAACTGAAGCATTCGCGCTGCCCGCCGCCCAACGTTGGGCGGCGGGCAGTGCTAACCCCGCTTCTTCTTGTTGCGCTGTTTTCACTTCGCCAGCCCGCGTCAGCCCTGTTTGTGAATGGGCCCGCTATAAACATATTTCACCGGCACGTCATCCAATCGCTTGGGCAACGCCGCGATGAGCTTGGGGTCTTTGGTGTCTAAATAAACCTGCAACACGGCTTCTTCTGCATCTTTCACGTCAATATCAACGCCAACGACGCCCGGTCGTTGTAAGAGCGTGGCAGAGTGTTTGCGTTTTATTGCACGAATTTCATCAATGGTAGCCATCGAGCATTTCCTTTCGTGTGAACGGGCGCAACAACTCGGCAAGCTGCTGCACCCGCTCTGGTTTTTACACTAATCGAACCTTCAACTGGGCCAACACATCAGCGATGTGGTTGGCAAAGGTCAACGACCCGTTAGTAGCGCCCGCGAACAGCAAGCCTACGACCTTATTGGTCGAGCGTTCCAGAATCGTAGAACCTGAATCGCCGGAATCGCTGAAACGTTTGCCATTCAAACCTCGAATGGCAATTTGGTCGGTGAACATTACATCGCCCACTTCATAAGGCACAGTGACATCGAAAAAGACGCTGCTCACACGACCGGCGCGATAAGACGTGGTGCGCCCGAATTTGTGTACGGTCATATCTTTGGCCGCTGCCTTGCTGCCAGTCGGCGCACCGATAAACAGGATTTCAGGCTTCACGTTGCTTTTCGCCAGCACCTTGGCAATGGCGGCGTCTACGAGATTGTCTGGACGGTCGGCCCGCAAATCTATCCACCGGGTTAGTTCCGCAACTTTATCGGTTGAGGGCTTTCCGCCATCCAAAAACCCTGGTTGAAAAATCGGCGCTCCTTTACTCAACACTTCGCGTTTGGTGACGCCGTCCGCTTCGACGCCGTTTTCAAAAGCCAGCACATGGTTGTTGCTGAGCAAATAAAGTTGTCCGGCAGCGTCTTTTACCAACGCGCCGAAAGTGCCTGCCATCACGAATTCATCCGCCGGTTCGCGGAACCCGACCGAGGAACCCGGTTGAAAGGGACGCTTGCGCAAGCGCGGATTGGGAAATACCGCAGCTGCGGCGCTGGCGGCTTTTTTAGCAGCGAGCGGCACGATCATTCCGACCTCTTCCACATCGGTCGGAATGCCCGCAATGGCGGAAGGCAACAAATCGCTTTTCGACAGCGCCGACTTAGCCGTTTTGGCGCGTACCAAAAACTTGATGGACATCACGCCCGTGGGAATGCCGTCCACATATTTCTCGTCTACGCCGACTCCTAATACATTTTGCGTAGCCGTTGAGACGGGGGCGGCGCGAAAGGCCGCGACTCGTCCGCGCGCACTGGCGGCTTGCACACTGGCGTGTGGCCGCAGGTATTTTGACGACATCTCCGTTTTCGCTTGCGATAAATCGCCGAACTCGGTTTGAGAAAGATGGGAAAAGAGTTTGCTTGCCATGGAATGGTTCATACTGAAGTCCTCCTCAGAAGCCCCATGCCCTCGCGGAATGGGGCAAGGTAAACGCTACCCAAAGCCGCCAAAGAGCGGCTGCTTCGTAGCGAAAAAAGTAGTTTGAATCGCCGTCAACCGCGACTCAGGCGGCTACGGTTTTGGGCGTCAGTGATACGTCGTAACCTAGCTTCTCCAGTCGTTTGATCAGTTGGTTACGGGTCTTTTCTCCGTGCCGCTGATCCAGATAGTTGCCGCCTAACTCTTTGTACTCGACCCCTTCATTCAGGATGTGCCAAGCCGCTTCCAGAATCGTACGCGCGACCGCGATGACAGCCCGTTTGCCACCGCGTCGTGCCGCGATTCTGCGATACATCGCGCCCAGGTATCCGTCTTTGCGCCGCGCCGCATTCCACGAAGGCTCCACCAACGCGCGCCGCAACCACGGATTGCCTTTCGGCGTTTTGCCGCTGCGATTCTTTTTCGCAGACTCTTCGCTCCCAGGACACAGC
>JABFSD010000019.1 GCA_013140935.1 Acidobacteriota bacterium | reverse complement strand
CTTGCGCACGCGGGCGAACGGTTCGCAAAGCTACGAGCCGGTGGCGCAATTCGACGTGACGCAAAACCGCTTCGTCGCAGTGCCGATTGATTTAGGTGTGGAAAGCGATCAGGTGTTTTTGATTCTCTACGGCACGGGGTTGCGTTTCCGCAGCAGTATGACGACGGTCAATGCCCGTGTTGGCGGAGCGGATGCGGCGGTGAATTTCGCAGGCGCACAAGGCAGCCTGATCGGGCTGGATCAAGCCAACGTGCGTTTGTCGCGCACGCTGCTCGGACGCGGTGAAGTGGACATCGCACTGACGGCGGACGGCAAGACGGCGAATGTCGTGAAAGCGCGGATTAAATAGTTTTGCGCTTTTCGTTTTGCCGCAGAAGCCCTTTCCCCCAGATTAAACGAAGAGCGTACGACTTGTGCTAGTTGAAAAATGCCACGCGCTTGCCGCGTGGATTGTTACGTTGTTGGCTACTGTAAGCCGACAAACTTTCCCGGATGCCACGGGCTTGTCCCGTGGAGGTTCACGTTGGTAGCTACAGTAGCCACGAACGTGAACCTCCACGGGACAAGCCCGTGGCATCTGGGAGCCATCAAACGCCTTTTGTAGCAGGCAACGTGAACCTCCACGGGACAAGCCCGTGGCATCAGCGCATCTTCGGGTGATCTGGTTTCAACTAGCACAGGCCGAAGAGCGTGCAAATTAGATTAATGGCGGAGCCTGTGGAGTGCGGCGGCTTTGACGCAGCTTTCCACAGGCTCCGTCATTCGTAAGTATCTGGTTGCCTGGAGGTTTTATTGGCACAGGCTTCGATTAAATAATGGATTAATAACGCATTTCTCAAGACTCATTGCCCGGCTTGCGGCTACCAAGCGAGAGTGGGCGTCATCCCTGCCCTCATCTTTTCATTGCCCCTCGATTGCCCCTTTGCAAAACGACTGAGCAGCGGCGTTACGCACGCGCGTCAACGCCGGCTACACACACGGCACACATGGCCTGCCTCTTGTGAGAGGCGCGCCTTCACTCAAACCAACCATCAATAGAGAGGTATTCGATTATGCAAAACGCACATTTTCTTGCTCGTCTTATCACGGCGGCGCTCGTCGGGTTGAGTTGCGCGACGTTGGCTTTCGCACAGGGCGACCTGCCCAAGGTGCAAAGACTCGCGGCCAGCGATAACAACGCTGCGAACGCCAGCGATCAACAACCGGCTTCCGTGCTGGTTTACAACTACTACAATTCCGACGCGGTTGATTCCGGCAGAACCGATACGCTTTTCAACCTCACCAACACCAACCCGCGCGCTGCGGCGTTCGTCCATGTGTTCTTTGTGGGTGACGATTGCCTGATTGCGGATAGTTTCATTTGCATGACGGCCAATCAGACAGCGAGCTTTACGGCTTCGGATGTCGATCCGGGCGTGAAGGGTTACATGATCGCCGTCGCCACCGATGGCGAGATCGGTTGCCCGATTAACTTCAACTACCTCATCGGCAGCGAAGCCGTGAAGTGGGCCGATGGCCGCACCGCAAGTTTCGCCGCCGAAGGGTTCAAGGCGCTCTACAACGGACGCCTGCCGGGTTGCAATGAACGCAGTTCGATAGCCGAACTCGAGTTTGACGGCAAGCGTTATAGTGCCGCGCCGCGCAAGCTCGCCGTGGATAAACTCGGCAGTCTGGCGGACGGCAACTCAGCCTTGCTGATCGTCAACAGCTTGAACGGCAATGTCATCACGGGCGCGGGGATGAATATCGGCGGCATTGAGGGATTGCTCTTCGATGATGCCGAGAACGGTTCGGCCTTCCGCCGGGACGACCTCAAGTGCCAACTGAGCGACAAGCTGACGGACGCTTTCCCCGCGACTGCACCATTGTTTTCGGCCAAAGTTCCCGCCGGACGCACGGGCTGGCTCAACCTGATGGCGCGCGATGATCGCGGCATCACCGGTGCCGTCGTCAATTTCAATCCGAATGCGGCGACCACGCGCGGCCAATTCAACAGCAGCCATAACCTGCATCACCTGAGTTATACGTCGGCGAAACTGACCATTCCGGTCTTTCCGCCTACCTGTTAGGACTCAAGGCTTAAAGGCTGTTAGGCGAACCGGCAGCGGCGCAATCAGTCAACAAGCTTCGCTGATCGCGCCGCTGCCGGTGTTTCCTGAGGCGGGCGCTCAAATCTGTGCAGTCGTGTTTCGTGCTGCGCATCCGAAAAATCTTATTGATAACTTGTTGCAAAAGATATTTCGCTAAAGCTGTGTTGCCTGCCGCCGCCACGCAGCGCCAGTGAATTCAACGTAACAAGCTGCCAGCCATTTGCCGCGCCGTGCCGCCTGCGTGGCGCAACAATTGCCAAACAGTTTCCCGACGCCGCGACCAACTCCGCTTCGTCTCACGCACGACCCACGAAAGGTTCTCTTCCACTTCAATCAAGCTGACTTTAGGAGGTCATTGAAATGAGCAATCAGAGTTTCTTCGCTACGCATTTTTCTTTTCCGAAGCTGCTGGGTGCGGCTTTGCTGCTTGCGTCGGTCTTGGGCTGACGGCGGTTTGGTGCTTCCGCACTGCGCCTGCGCCGCTGGCGTCTGCGCCGTCACGCGCGTGGGAAAGTTACCAACAAGCGCCGTTGAGTTTCACTGCCAATCAGGGGCAGGCCGAAGCCGGTGTGCGTTTCACCGCGCAAGGGATGGGCTATCAAATGGAGGTCACTGGAACCGAAGCGCGACTGGCGTTGCAAAGTCCGGCGAAAGAGCCAGCCGTCATCACGATGAAGCTGTTGGGCGCGCATGCGCAACCGCGCGTTACGGGCAGCGACGAATTGCCGGGCAAGAGCAACTTCTTGATCGGTGACGACCCGCGCGAGTGGCGCACTGATGTGGCGCAATACGCGCGCGTCACGGCGCATGCGGTTTATCCGGGCATTGATCTGGTCTATTACGGCAAGCAGCAGGAATTGGAATACGACTTCGTGGTTGCGCCGGGCGCCGATGCCGAGGCGATTCGGTTGGGTTTCAATGGAGCCAGCCAACCCACGCTTGATGCGCAGGGCGCTTTGGTTTTGCATACGGCGGCGGGCGAAGTCAGACAGCACGCGCCAATGGTTTACCAGGAAACAGTCAACGGGCGAACAATCATCGCCGGACGCTATCGTTTGCACGAAGCCAAGGCAGTGAGCTTCGAGCTGGGTAAATACGACCGCAGTCTGCCGCTGGTGATTGATCCCGTGTTGAGTTATGCGGCTTTTGTTAAGGGCGTTCCTTTCGCTGCACAGACGATTGCTGCGGACGCGGCGGGCAACGCTTATCTGTTGGGTACGGTGTCGGAGGAAGACGTGCCCGTGAATGCGCCGTTGCGGGGCAGCGCGGCGCATGTCGTTGTCACCAAACTCAGTCCGGCGGGCGTGCCGCTTTACACCACCTATCTCGGCGGACGCAACGGCGCGTTGGGGAACAGCCTTGCGGTGGATGCGGAAGGCAACGTTTATCTCACGGGCTTCACTTCAGCAAGAGATTTCCCGCGGGCGAATGCGCTACAAAGCGTAGTGCGCGGCGGCAATGATTTGTTCATCACGAAACTGAATGCGACGGGCAATGGTTTGATCTTTTCGACGTTGCTGGGCGGCGGCAATGAAGATTACGCCAATGCGATTGCCGTGGATGGAGCGCGCAATGTTTACGTGGCCGGCACGACGTATTCCAACGATTTCCCTACGACGCCGAACAGCCTGCGTCCCGCCGGCGTGCTCAGCGGCGGCAATACCGATGCTTTCGTCATGAAACTCGAGGCGACGGGGCGCACGCTGGCCTATGGCACTTACTTGGGCGGTGCGCTCACCGATGAAGCGAATGCCATCGCGGTGGATGCCGGCGGCAATGCCTTTATCACCGGCGTCACCGGTTCGCCGGACTTTCCCACGCGCGACGCCGTGCAGGCGCGGCTGGGTGCTGATTCTGATGATGGTGAACGGTGATTCTGATTGAACGTGAACAGCGCGATGGCATCGTGAACGCCGAAATTATTGATCGTGAACACTCGTGCGCTGCCGTTCGTCGGCGGGTCGGGGGAGTATTACGGTTTCGTCGGAGCTTTGGTCAAGCTCGCCGGTTTTT
>JABFSD010000064.1 GCA_013140935.1 Acidobacteriota bacterium | reverse complement strand
ACGTGCTTTGTGGTGGTGCAATCGGCGCGGTTAGAATGGCTTTCAGACATCCAAGTTGCTTGCACAACATTAAAGTTGTGAACTTATGATTTTGCCTATTACGCTTAAAGACAGCTTCGGACGCACGATCCGCGACCTGCGCATCTCGGTGACAGATCGCTGCAACTTCCGCTGCTTTTATTGCATGCCCACCGAAGCCATGGAATGGAAGCCGAAAGCCGAGATTCTCAATTACGAAGAAATCCTGCGGCTGTCAGAGTTGTTTGTCAGCCTCGGCGTCAACAAGCTGCGCGTCACCGGCGGCGAACCCATGCTGCGCCGCGATCTTGAGTCTCTCATCGAACGCCTCGCTTCTATAGAAGGTCTCGCCGATCTGGCGATGACCACCAACGCACACTTTCTGAAAACCCGCGCTCGCGCTTTGAAAGCCGCCGGATTGCAACGCATCACTGTCAGCCTTGATTCGCTCGAACCCGAACGCTTCGCTTTGCTGACCGGACGCAACGAACTCTCAACCGTGCTGGCGGGCATTGACGCCGCTATCGAAGCCGACTTGCATCCGGTCAAAATCAATTGCGTCTCGATGCGCGGCATCAACGACGATCAGTTTTTGAAATTCGCCGCCTTTGCCCGCGAACGCGGCGCGCACGTCCGCTTCATCGAATTCATGCCGCTCGACAACGGCAAAGTCTGGAAGCGCGAGATGGTTGTCACCGGCGAAGAAGTACGCGCGCAGATTCACGCGGTCTATCCGCTCGAACGAGTGCCTTCAGATAACCCCAGCGAAACCGCGCGGCGCTGGCGCTTCGTTGACGGCGCGGCGGGCGAAATCGGTTTTATCAATCCAGTCTCGCAACCTTTCTGCGGCGCGTGCAGCCGCATACGCCTCACGGCTGACGGACAGCTTCGCACCTGTCTTTTCTCGCATGTCGAACACGACATCAAGCAGCTGTTGCGGCGCGACGCTCCGATTGAAGAGCTGCTGGATTTCATCTTGATGACCGTCGAGAAGAAAGAAGAGCGGCATCACATCAACGATCTTGAGTTCGTTCAGCCCTTGCGTACGATGTCGTGCATCGGTGGTTGAAGCTGCTGTTCAAGTGAACACGGTGTTCCCTTATGAATCGTCGTCAACTGACATATCCGTAAGTGTCATAAAGAAGCTGACGAACCGGATCAGCCTTGAACCACTGCACGATTTCATCGTGTCCTTCATTCGGCAATTCCCAAAATGAATTACCAAGTTTGTTTCTCGCAAGGCAGGATGCGTTGCGCTCGAAGTAACTCAAGATCATAGGTTCTGACTTCGCTACCTGTGCCAGAAAAGGCCGAAGTGGAAAGCTCATTCGAGCGGCAGCACAAAGCCAAGCGTCAAGTTTGGAGTCATCGCTCAACTCAATCGCCCAATCTATCACCGCGCTGAGTAACTTTTTCAGCGCCGCTTGCTGAACTGGCGACCACTGCGTCAGTTCAGTTTGACTGATGGCTCTGGCAGTGATTTGGATGGCAGGCCACCAATTGTCTTCCTTTGCTGAAATTTCGAGAATGCGAGGCAGGAAATAAAGATAGTCAGGAATGCTGCCAACTGTCAGCAAGGCAGAGGCGGCATAATTGCTCAACGCTTCGGGCGAGAGAATTCGCAGCGGTGCCGCGAGTAAGGCGACAAGTTCTTTTTCGTCAATACAACATTCGCAGCCACCTACACTGTCGGGCTTGGGAACTTCAGCAAACGCTTCGTATAGATTCTCAATGGATTGTTCGAGTGCAGTCATATTCATCGCTTACAACAACGTATCAATCCGTCACCGCGTACTCACGCGACAACTCGCCTCTCATCAATTCAATCTGCCTGATGCGTTCCGTCACATTCCAGCCCAACTCGACCGCCATCAAATCTGCGCAACGAATCAAGACCGCATCGCTTTGCAGTTCGGCGAGCATCGCCAATCGAGTACGCCGCGCCAGCGCATCAGCCAACGTCAACGCCATTTCATAGCGCGCGGCGTAAACGATTTCTGCGGCAACGTGTGGCAGGGCTTCGTCGTTCTTGATGAGCGGTTCGCGCAGTTGTTCATCGCTACGCATCAACTCGACGATGCGTTTCGCTTCGGTACCGTAACTGTTCACCAAATGCTGTGCCGTAGCGCGCGGCAACCGTTCTTCCTGCGCGATTCGGCCAACTAACTCAACCAGTTCATCGTGCGTAGCGTTGCCGCCGCCGATGGCGATGCGTTCGGTCTCAATCGGTGCAGCCTTCACGTTGTGTTGTCGCAAGCGTGTGACGGCGCGGTCTACGATGCGTTCGGCCATCAGGCGATAAGTGGTGAGCTTGCCGCCCGCAATCGAAAGCAATCCGTCTGCACTCTCAAAGATTTCTTCTTCGCGCGAAACCGCCGTCGTTGATTGGCTCGCGCCGTCGCTGATCAACGGACGCAAGCCCGCCCACGCTGTAATAACATCAGCGGGTTCGAGTTCGGCGGCGGGAAAGTAAGCGTTGATCGCGTGCAGAATTTCCGTCACTTCGGCAGCCACTGCGCCGGGCGCGTCTTTGCCTTCGTCGTAATCGGTGTCGGTCGTACCGATATTCACACGGCCTTGCCAGGGTACGACGAAATAGAAGCGATGTCCGGTCAAGGCGGGAATCAACCACGCGGCGGTGACGTTCAAACGTTCGGCTGAGACGGTAAGGTGTACGCCTTTTGATGGACGCACATGCTTGCCGTTCGCGGGCTGGCCTGCCGTGAATGCGCGCAACTCATCCGTCCACACGCCTGTCGCATTCAAGCATTGCAGCGCTTTGACCGCGAATGAATTTCCCGTCAATTCATCACGCAACTCAGCACCGTTAATCTGCCCTTGCGCATCACGCGTGAAGCCGGTGAGTGCGACCTGATTGGCGATGCAAGCGCCGCGTTCGTGCGCAGTCTTGATGAGTTCGACGACGAGTCGCGCGTCGTCGGTTTGCGCGTCGTAATACAACAACGCGCCTTGCAATCCTTGCGGATCGAGTTGCGGCGCGTGTTCCAACGCTTCTTCAACCGACAGACGGCGATGTCGCGCGAAGTTGTGGCGTCCGGCAAGCAGGTCATACAAAAACATGCCGGCGCGCATCTTCAACGGATGATCGTAATTGCGATTGCTTTGCTGATAGATGGGTACGATGAAAGGAAACGGCTCGACCAGATGGGGCGCGAGACGATGCAGGAGGGCGCGTTCGCGCAGGGCTTCGCGCACCAGGGCGAAATCGAAATGTTCGAGATAACGCAAGCCGCCGTGAATCAGCTTGGTCGAACGGCTCGACGTACCCGCCGCGAAGTCGCGCCTTTCGATCAGCGCGGTTTTGAGTCCGCGCGCGGCGGCGTCAAGCGCGATGCCTGCGCCGGTGATGCCGCCGCCGATGATGAGCAAGTTAAAGGTTTCTTCGGATAAACGTGCGAGATGGGCTTGACGGGTGCGCCACGAAAATTCACTCATAGGCGCATCTTACCTGCATGGTTAAAGACTGACTACTCCGCACAAGCGGTGCGCACAACGAATGTTTCAGGATCGTTTTGCGCCCGATGTGCAATATGCGCGAGGTGTGTTAAGGTGTCGCCGGTTGAAACAAAGCCTCTTTGATCTAGTGACGAGTTACTTGCCTTCTTTTAAGCAGACCGCAACGACCATTCTCTTCGATTCAAAAGTTAGGACATTTCTTCAACTTGAAGCCTGCGTTCTTTAGACCTTTACGGCGTAGCGTTGCCAACCGTGGCAAACGCGAACAGGTCAGGCACGCAGAGAATGATCAACAGTGAAGCAGTCGCTTACCAAAGCGCGGAAAGGGTTCGAGGGGAGCCGCTCCCCAAGCTCATTCGTCAGCTTCGATAACCTTGAGGAAAGATCAATGGCAGTGAAATTGTATGTAGGAAACCTTTCGTTCGGTACGACCGAACAAGACCTCGAAGATGAATTCGGTCATTACGGCCAAGTCAATTCGGCCAGCATCGTGACCGACCGGGAAACCGGACGCTCGCGCGGGTTCGCCTTTGTCGAAATGGATTCGTCGGAAGCTGCGCAAGCGGCCATTCAGGCGCTGAACGGCAAAGAGATTGACGGACGCTCAC
>JABFSD010000739.1 GCA_013140935.1 Acidobacteriota bacterium | reverse complement strand
GCTGGCATTGCTGATAAGTGCGGCAGATACGTTTTGTTGATCAAAGGTTGTGGCAATGACGAGCGGGGCGATGGGTGATTGCGTAGTTTTGTTCACAGCGGAATCCTCACGGGTGTTGATGGTTCGGGATTTTTTGACCCTTGCGAAAGCGAGTCGCTATTATACGCGCCGTTGGCTGGCGCTAAAGCCTGCTCATCCTGAAGCAGTTTCACCCGGAGAAAATTTTATGTTGCGAGTTACGTCACGCGCTTGGTTTGTCTTGTCGCTGTGCGCTGCGCTGTTGAGCGGTTGCGGATCGAAACCGGAACCGGCAACCATCGCCAAGCCATCGCCGCCCGCTACGCCCAACGATATGCAGAAGCTGGCGAACGGACTCGAATATAAAGACCTGGTCATCGGCAGCGGCGCACCCGCCAAATGGGGACGCAAGGTGCAACTCTATTACGTAGGCCGCCTGACTGACGGGCTTAAGTTCGACAGCAACGAAGGCAAACCCGCGATAGAAATTACGCTCGGTCGAGGCGAAGTCATCAAAGGCTGGGAACTCGGCGTCGCCGGTGGCAATGGACTCGCTCCCATGCGTGTCGGCGGCAAACGCAAACTCATCATTCCGCCCGCGCTGGGTTATGGCGATAAACCGATGAGCACGATTCCGCCGAATTCGACGCTGGTATTCGAGATTGAATTGTTCGGCATGAGATAAAGAACTCGCTTTATGAAGAAAAAAACCTCTGACCAAACGCGCAGCGCGAGCGATACGCTTTGCAACGGCTGGCGGAAGCGCATCCCGAAGCCTTTGCCCGCTGGCTCTTCGGCGTAACCGGCAACATCAAAGTCGTTAAAACCGAACTCGACCGCGAGCCGATACGTGCCGATGCCATCACGCTGGCGCACGATGCCGAAGAAATGTTGCACGCTGAGTTTCAAACTTCGGCGCGCACCAAAGTGCCGCTGCCTTTACGCATGCTCGATTATTACGTCGGCTTGAAACGACAGAATCCGCACTTGCGCATTCGGCAAGTCGTCGTCGTACTCACGCCTTCCGCCACGCCAACGCCGGATCGTTATGAAGACGAACGCACTTCGCACGGCTACGACGTGATAGAGATTTGGCGACAAGACCCGGCTGAATTGCTAAAACATGAAGGGCTGTTGCCGCTGGCTACGCTTTGCCGAACCGATTCGCCGAAACAATTGTTGAATGACGTAGCCACCCGCATTCACCGCATTAAATCACCCGCCCGTCGCCGCGAAACGCTCAACTGGTCGCGGATGCTGGCGGGCTTGCGTTATGATACCGACCTGATTTATCAAACTCTGAAGGAGAGCAATATGTTAGAAGAATCCAGCGTCTATCAGGACATTCTGCATAAAGGTGCGCAACGCGCACTTCAATCAGTCGCCGTGCTTCAGTTGGAAGAGCGATTCGGCAAAATCACGCCGACGTGGCACCGCAAAATTGAGCGTCTGGCAATCGAACAAATCAAGGAGCTCTGTATCGCCTTGCTGAAATTCCAATCTAAAGGCGACCTCTCCGTCTGGTTCAAACAACAGGCCGCAAAAAGCTGAAAAGCAAAAAGGAATTATCCCGACATCGTGACCACTTCTCTCAAACCCATTACCCGCGCACTCATCAGCGTCTCCGACAAAACCGGTCTCGTTGCCTTCGCGCAAACGCTGGCCCGACACAACATCGAACTCGTCTCGACCGGCGGCACGGCGAAACTGCTGCGCGAAGCCGGACTGGCGACGCGCGACATCAGCGATTTGACCGGCTTTCCCGAAATGATGGATGGCCGCGTGAAAACGCTGCATCCCAAAGTACACGGCGGCTTGCTGGGCATACGCGACAATGCCGAACACCGCGCCAAGATGACGGAACACGGCATCGTCCCGATTGATCTGGTCGTCATCAATCTCTATCCCTTTCGCGCGACGATTCAAAAGCCGAACGTCACGCTCGCCGAAGCCATCGAAAACATAGACATCGGCGGCCCCGCGATGATTCGTTCAGCTTCGAAAAATCATAACGACGTAGCCGTCATCGTGGACGCGGCGGATTACGCGGACATCGCCGCGCAGCTCAATGCGAACGGCGGCGCGCTGTCGCAAGAGACGCGCTACGGTTTGGCAACGAAGGCATTTCAGCATACGGCGAGTTACGATCAAGAGATTGCGCGTTACTTGTCTGGTCGGCAGACGAATGCCGAAGCAGAAGCGATGCCGCAGTCTTTTCCACTGACTTTAGAAAAAGCCGCGCATTTGCGTTACGGCGAAAATCCGCATCAGCAAGCTGCGCTCTATCGCATCGCAAACAACAACGAACGCGGTGTAGCCAATGCCGAACAATTGCAAGGCAAAGAGCTTTCTTACAACAACCTGATTGACGCTGACGGCGCGTGGGAACTGGTGATGGAACTCAAGCGGCTGCACCTCGCCGAAGCGCAAGGCGGCGCGTTGCCGCACGCCTGCGCGATCATCAAACACACCAACCCGTGCGGCGTAGGCGTCGCATCATCCGCCCTCGAAGCCTTTCACAAAGCCAAAGCGACCGACCCCGTATCGGCCTTCGGCGGCATCATCGCTTTTACGAGAGAGGTTGACGAAGCCGCCGCCCAAGAGATCGCCGAGATGTTCGCCGAAGTCATCATCGCGCCCGATTTCACGCAAGGTGCTAAAGACGTGTTAGCAGCGAAAAAGAATCTGCGCGTCTTGCAAATGGGCGACGAACTCACCGATCAAAACGTTTTGGAAATACGCAAGATCAGCGGCGGCGTGTTGGTGCAACAAAAAGACGGTCTGTTGTGGGACGCAGAAAAGCTGCAAGTGGTCAGCGAACGGCAGCCCACCGATGAAGAGATGAGTGCATTGAAATTCGCGTGGGCGATTTGCAAGCACGTCAAATCGAACGCGATTGTTTACGCCCAAGACGGCCAACTCGTCGGCGTCGGCGCAGGCCAAATGTCGCGCGTAGATTCCGTCAAACTCGGTGCCTCAAAAGCCCTGCTCGAATTGAAAGGCTCAGTGCTGGCCTCTGACGCTTTCTTCCCTTTTCGTGATGGTGTGGACGAAGCTGCGCGTCACGGCATCACCGCGATCATTCAACCGGGCGGTTCGTTGAAGGATAAAGATTCGATTGCGGCAGCCAATGAACACGGCCTTGCGATGGTGTTGACCGGCATGCGGCATTTCAAACACTGACGAGTGAACCAGCAAAGAGCAGGCCTTGAATGCCCGGCAATCTGACAGGTTGTCGGGCACGAGTCTGAAACCCTGGCTAATCGCTCCCTTCTTCAAATTCATTCGACCGCAACAGGATGGAACGTTCGACCGGCGGCAGCGAATCCCAACGATGACCGAGCCAACTGACACCGGCGAGAAAGGCGCGGGCACGTTCGACGTGCGGGTCTACGCGATGGCAGAGCGCCCAGAACGGGGCGCTGTGGTTGGGATGAAAGACGTGCGCGAGTTCATGCGCGACGACTGATTCCAGCACCCAGCGCGGCATCAGTCGCAACGTAGCGTTCAGCCGAATCGTGCGCGTCGCCCCGCTGTAACTGCCCCAGCGCGCCTCTTGCGTCGTGACGAACAGCACTTCATTGACCAAGGGCGGATGCGGAAAGCGCGCGGCGATTTCGCGGGCGAGTTCGAGCGCGTTATCGGTAGCGTTGATCTGACGAGCGCGTACGCGGCGCAACAGTCGCCGCGCCAAATCAGGCAGCACGTCGTCGAGCATCTCTTGCGGTACGTTATGCGGGGCGCTGACCTGTAAGACTTCGCCGCGCAAACGTGCATTGATGTTGCGCACAGATTTGCGCTGCAAATGGAGCGTGAGAGTCATCCCATCTACGGTCAGGGTCTGATTGTTCGTCGGCATGCGGCGCATTATAGCAGCGAACTTCTTTGAGCGGGAGAGGATGAAGTTGCAGCGAATTTTTGTTTGCGTAAGCATGACGGCACTGCCTGATTACATCGTGATTACATCGGAGGAAAATCTATGAAACGAACTCTTTTCACACTACTCGTATGGGCGTTCGCCCCCTTCACCCACGCGCAATCACCCAACGCGGCGCTCACTGCTGGGCCGTTGAAATTCGGCGCGTTTACGG
>JABFSD010000857.1 GCA_013140935.1 Acidobacteriota bacterium | reverse complement strand
CATTGGGAGGGCTATCATTTCGTCGTGTTGTATGAAGTGCGGCCTGATCGCGTCGTCATTGCCGACCCGGCCAGCGGCTTGAGGCGCTTAACGCGCGAAGAGTTCGAGCGCGGCTGGACGGGTTATCTGTTGCAACTGACGGCGACGCCTGAGATCGCGGGCGTAGAAGAATCGAAAACTACGTTGGGCCGCTTTCTGCCGCTGCTCATCCCTTATCGAAAGTTATTGGCCGAAATCTTTCTGGCTTCGCTGGTGATTCAACTGTTCGGCCTGGCCTCGCCGATTTTCATGCAAGTCATCGTTGACAAGGTGCTGGTGCATAAAAACGTGCCGATGCTCAACCTGATGCTCGTCGGCATGCTCGTCGTAGCCCTTTTTCAAACGGCGACGACGGGCTTGCGTTATTACCTGATGGTGCATACGACGCGGCGCATTGACCTGCAAATGGTCGTAGCCTTTTACCGCCACGTATTGAGTTTGCCGCTGCGTTATTTCGAAGAGCGCAAGGTCGGCGACATCCTCAAACGCTTCGCCGAAAACGAAAAGGTGCGCGAGATGCTGACGGGCAAGGCGTTGGGCGTGCTGCTCGATTGTCTGATGATCGTCCTCTATCTCGGACTAATGTTTTATTACAACGCGAAACTCGCGCTGGTGGCGTTGGCCTTTATGCCGGGCTATGCGCTGCTGACGTTTATCGTCACGCCGCTGATGCAGCGCCAATACCGCGAAGCCTTTCAACGCAGCGCCGAAGCCGAGTCGCACATGGTCGAAGCCGTTACCGCCGTCGGTACGGTCAAGGCCACCGCCGCCGAACGCAGCATCCGCTGGAAGTGGGAAGGACTGATGGTCAAGGCGCTCAACGTACAGTTTCGCAGCGCGTTGACCGGCATGGCCGCTTTCTCAATCGGCGGCGTGCTGCAAACGATGAGTACTACGTTGTTGCTGTGGTACGGCGCGCATCTGGTCATCACCGGCGAACTGTCGGTCGGCCAGTTGATGGCCTTCAACGTGCTGGTCGGCAGCGTGACGCAACCGCTGTTGAACCTGATTGATCTCTGGAACGACTTTCAGGAAGTGAACGTCGCGCTCGAACGCCTCAACGACGTATTCGACGCCAAGCCCGAAGAAAACCCCGCGCAACAATCGCTGATTCAATTGCCGCAGGTGCGCGGACATTTGAAATTCGAGGGCGTGACGTTTCGTTACCCGACGCGGCCTGATCGCAACGCGCTGCAAAACATTGACCTCGAAATTTATCCTGGCCAAACCGTAGCCCTCATCGGACGCAGCGGCGCAGGCAAGACGACGTTTGCCAATTTGCTGTTGCGCATGCACCAGCCGAATGAAGGGCGCATTTACGTTGACGGCCACGATCTGCGCCAAGTCTCGCTCGCCAGCTTGCGCGCGCAAGTCGGCGTCGTGCCGCAAGAGGTGTTTCTGTTCAGCGGCACGATCCGCGAAAACATCGCCTTCGGGTTAGACGATGCGCCGCTCGAAGCAGTGGTCGGCGCAGCAATGCTCGCGGGCGCGCACGAATTCATCAGCGAATTGCCGCTCGGTTATGAAACGGTGATCGGCGAACGCGGGCAAAGTTTGTCAGGCGGACAGAAACAGCGGCTGGCGATTGCGCGGGCGCTTTATAAAAAACCGCGCATCCTGATCTTCGACGAAGCGACTAGTGCGCTCGACACCGAAAGCGAACGCGCCATTCAACAAAACCTCGACAAGATTTTGAAAGACAGAACGACGCTCATCATCGCGCATCGCTTGAGTACGGTGCGCAACGCCGACCTGATCGTCGTGTTGGATCGCGGCGCGATTGTCGAAATCGGCAATCATTACAGCCTGATGGAACAGCGCGGACTTTATTACTACTTGAATAGCCAGCAACTCGAAGCCTGACGGGACGGGTGTGACATTTCTCGCAGCCGTGCAGTGAGGTTCTTTATAACGGCAAAAGCGAATCGCCTTTATCTTGACGCTCGAAAGTTCAAACGCAATTTCATTCACGCCGTGACAACTCACTGAGGGGTTACGGCACAACATCAACAACAGAAAAGGAGATCAATATGAAGAAGCAAGCGAAACCCAAATCCAACCGGACGCAAGTGAAAGACCTGAAAGTCGAACAACAACAGGAACTGACGGCTGACAAAACTAACAAAATCAGAGGCGGTACATCTCTCACACCCGCCGAAATCAAGTTACTTAATCAGAAATTGAGCAAGCCCCTAAACAGAGTGTAATCCGCCTGCTGACCAGGAATTGCCGAACGAACACCTATCATTCGGCGCTACGGCGTGAGGGCAATAATTCAGGTTGGTAGCGGCGGCAAAGTGTGCAAACGGTTCTCCTGGTCAACTCTGATACGGCGTCAACCACAGAAAGGAAATTCATCATGGCAAAACAAACGAAACCCCAATCAAAACGTACGCAGGTCAAAGACCTTCGTGTCGCACCACAGGAGTTGACCACGGACGAAGCCGCCAAGGTCAAGGGCGGTGGAACTCCGATTGAATACATCAAGCTGGAAATGGATGCCGTCCTCGTTACCCAGAGCCGGCCCGGTACGACCACGACCACCGCACCAATCGTGAAGAAGTAACAATCTGC
Source organism: Acidobacteriota bacterium (assembly GCA_013140935.1). Classification (GTDB taxonomy): domain Bacteria; phylum Acidobacteriota; class Blastocatellia; order RBC074; family RBC074; genus JACPYM01. The sequence goes on along the minus strand of JABFSD010000857.1, from coordinate 1,497 downwards.
TTACAGCGGATCGTTAGCGATCAATACTTAAAGCTCGGCAGGTCGCGTTCGCAACGGCTTTCTGAGAATGGCATTGCCGAATACGACCTGCCGGCACACAAAGAGAGGAACGCATCATGACGAAGCAATCGAAACTCCAACCCAAACGTACCCAAGTCAAAGACCTTCGCGTTGCAGCCCAGGAACTAACGACCAGTGAATCGCACAAAGTGAAAGGCGGTTTAGTTGCAGTACAGAAAATTAGAGAGGCTGCCACAAGAACGCAACCGACCAGCCCGACGAGTATCGGATGCCAGACGATGCCCCCTGGTTAATGGCCAGCGAGCAGAAAGAAATAAACCGACTAACGCAAGCAGTATCAAGGCGTCGTTTTACAGATTCATCACCAGCGAAAGGAAGCGCATTATGGCAAAGCAAACGAAACCCAAATCGAAACGTACCCAAGTCAAAGACCTGCCAGTCGCGCAGCAGGAACTGACATCAACTGAAATTCAAAAGGTGGAAGGCGGTAACAGCGCGAGCCAAGTAACTCTCAAAGGCTCGCCTGTGAAAATTAATCAACCTGCCGAAGTACGTAGAGACCCTCAACTTGCGTTCGCTTTTAAGGTCAACATTGATTGACCGACAGCGCGCAAACGGCAGAGAGCTACCCTGCAAGCAACAGAAAACCAACCAACTGACAGAAAGGATTCGCAAAATGAAGAAACAAGTGAAACCCAAATCGAAACGTACCCAAGTCAAAGACCTGCCGGTGGAGCAGCAGGAATTAACTCTTGAAGAAGTGAACAAGGTGAAAGGGGGAACGCTCAGCGTGGTTCAGGGAAGCTCGTTACCCATAAAAACCAGCACTGGCGTCCGCCCTGACGGGACCACTGAACATTTCTTTACCATTGAAATCAAAGAAGGCAGATGAAGTGCGTTGGTTACTGAGCCATACTCGGAAAACCACACCCGTAATTCTCGATGCGTTATCAACCCAAGAAAGGAAGCTCATTATGGCAAGGCAAACGAAACCTAAATCCAAACGAACCCAAGTCAAAGACCTGAATGTCACACAACAGGAATTGACGACGGACGAAGCAAGTAAAGTTAAAGGCGGAAAACAATGGCTCGCTAACAACTTCAGATTCACCTCGAGTGAACTCCCCGCTAGCTTCAATCCGAAAGAAATCTCGGTTGACCAAAGCGTGCCGTGGAAAAAGTAGGAAGGTTATGAAAACCGAATTGCCGGTGCTGCCCACCAGTTCGTTGCCGCCGCTCTATGCCGCGTGGGTGGACGAGTTGCTGGGCGGCGCGATTCCGCCCGAAACCGAAGCGACCTGTGACGATTGTGCGATGCTCGCGCCTGAAATCGCGCCGCGCGGTTCGGCGGAATACTTCAACCCTGCGACGAAGTGTTGTGCTTATGTGCCGATGCTGCCGAACTTTCTCGTAGGGCGTTTGCTCAACGACCGCGATGCAGCGGCGGCGCAAGGACGCGCGACCGTCGTCGCTCGT
>JABFSD010000262.1 GCA_013140935.1 Acidobacteriota bacterium | reverse complement strand
CGGCTGAGAGGTTTACGTCCAGCGGCGAAAGATCATTCACGTTGATCGGGCCACTGATGCCATCGTTCGTCGTCAGCGAACTCGTAGGCGAAGCAATAATGCCGCCGCCCGCCGGACGACGAAACCGCGCGTATTGCGCCTGCGGCGTCAGCGTGTAACGACCCAACGCATCAAGCCGAAACGTCAGCAAGCCGCTCAGATAACGATTGCGATCTAACACGCCCGCCGTGATGTAGTTTTGATTTTCGAGCGTCGCCAGCGCGCGATACATCACGCGCGCGTTTTGATCGAACGCACCGGTCGTGTCGAGATCAACGCTGAACGAAGGCCGTTCAGCCAGGCTCACACCGTTGCCCTCATAACCTCCGCCGCGCACGTCAATGCGCGTCGCACGCAATTCCTGCGGACGTTTGGTGATGAGATTGATGAGTCCGCCGGGCGAACTGGTCGAGCCGTAAAGCAAGCCCGCCGGGCCGCGCAGGACTACGGCTTGCTCGATGCCGAAGAGCGACGCGCCGAATCCGCCGCCGACATTCGTGCCGATAAAACCGTCAACGCGCGTGTCTTCAGGCCCCATGCGATAGCCGCGCGCATAAAAGTGATAACCGCCCGCGCGATAGCTGTTCACAGACATTCCGGGAATCGCATTGAGCGCTTCGGGTACGCTGCGCAAATTGCGTTCGCGCATCACATCGGTGTTCAGCAACGTGATCGCGCGCGGCGTCTCGTGCAACGAACCCGGCAGCTTGGTGAAATTCTCGGTCGCTCCGTCATCGCTCGTGATGTTGATGATTTCGCTCACCGACGCAGCTTGCAACGTGAGCGTCAGCGTTAGGGCGCTATTCGTCAGCGTCAGCTTGCGTTGCTCAGTGTTGAAACCCGCGCGTTCGATCACCAAGGTGTATTCACCCGCGCGCAAGCCGGTGAAAGCGAACTTCCCTTCCGCGTCAGAAAAGGTTTCGCGGTCAGTCGCGCCGCGCAACACCAAACGCGCACCGCTGATGACTGCGCCCATCGCATCGCTGACGACGCCTTCCAGTAAGCTCGCGCCGCTTTCAGCACATACGTTGCCGCAGAGCAGACACAACAGCGCGCTGCCCAAAAGAAATTTTATGGTTTGCATAAAGCCGTTCCTCTGATTGCCCGAAAGGCAAACGGCGGGTAGGATGCCGAGCATCACGCCGCTCGCAAGTTTTGTCGAACTGACCGGGTCGGTCGTGTGAACCCAGCCTCTGTGGTTGCCGCCACAGAGGCTTTCGTTTTTATGAAATCGTGAATGCGCTATTGCTGCATCGGTTTCTTGCGCTCCAGCCATACCGCTCCGACGAACATCACCAACACCGCCAGCCAACACAGCCCCAACAAATTCAAAGTTTGATCTGTCATATCGTTACTTCCTTCTCCTGCTTGATTCCTAATTTCCAGCACGCTTTTAGATTTGTCGTTGCGAATCTCAATCAAGTGCAACTGAAATTCAGTTTCAACTTGAGCGTAAAATAAGCCTCCCCTCAGAATGTGTCAATAACCTGTTTGAAATTAATTGTGAGTGATTACGGCTTCCACCAACGGTCGAGCTTGGCGCACAAGGCTGTGACGCGCTGCGGCTCTTGCGCCGCGAGATTGTTTTTCTCTTCGGGGTCAGTGGCGAGGCGATATAACTGCGGCTGATCGCGCAGTACGTCTTCGCCTTCGCGCCCGGGCACGGGGACGATCAACTTCCACTCGCCGTCAATCACCCAACGCGACAAGACATTCTCTGACGGATTGCGCAACGCAATCGCATCGTGCGTAAAACATCCGCCGAATAAAGTCTGCCGCGCATTGACGGCTTTCGCGTTAAGCAAGTTCAAGCCGGGCAAATTCCCTGCCGGTTTTACGCCTGCGGCGGCCAGCAAAGTCGGATAAATATCCAACGACGAAGCCAATCGCGCAGACTCTTGCGGTTTCACCTGGCTCGGCCAGCGCAACATGATCGGCGTGCGAATGCCTGCGTCGTAAGGCGTACGTTTTGAACGCAAGCTGATCGCATCGCCTTTGTCGCCTTGCACCCAACCGTTGTCAGTCACGTATAGCACAATCGTGTTGTCACTCAATTTCTGTTGGTCTAGATGCGCGAGCAACTGGCCGATGGTTTCGTCGAACCATTCGACGCTCGCCCAATAGCGCGCGTGTTCGAGGCTGGGGGCAACAGCTTTGTATTTATCAATCAAACGTTGCGGCGCGGTGTGCGGACTGTGCGGCAACATCGGTGCGTACCACACAAAGAATGGCTTCTGTTGTTTTTGCGCCTTGCCGATGAAATCGAATACGGGTTGCATCGTCTTGCGACCAATCTCCAAGCCATCGTCGCCGTGGCGTCCGCCGCGCGACTTGTCACCGTGGCTCATACCGTCGGTGAATCCGCCGTTCGCGTAATCGCCCAGCCACCACTTGCCGGTTTGCAAACTCAGATAGCCGCGCTGTTGCAACACGCGCGGCAAGGTAGGCGCTTTGCTGATAAACGAACGCATCTCGTCCCATTGCGCGACGTATTGCGGATGCTCGCGCCACTTCCCTACCTTGCCGCCCGGCGGCGCGGTGGGGTCGTTATAAGTGATGAGATGTTCGTGCGGATAACGTCCGGTCAGCATCGAGGTCAGGCTCGGCGAACACAGCGCCGTCGGCACATAACCGCGCTTAAAGGTCAGCGATTGCCGCGCCAGCCCGTCCAGGTGCGGCGTCTTGAGGTGCGGATGCCCCATGAATCCGTAATCCTGCCAGCCGTGATCGTCTGAAATAATCAGCACGATATTCGGCGGCACAGCGGCGGATTGAGTGAAAACGGCGCGATCTGATGCCAGCAGCCAAAGCAATCCCAACGCAGAAAAAATGATTCGCAGCAATTTCATAGAGTTCTTTCTTGGTAAGAATGCGCTGCCGGACGTAGAACAAGATGGCATCTTGTTCTACGTCCGGCGAGGCGCTTAAACCAGTCCGATGCGTTCGAGCAAATTGCGGAAGCGCACTTCATTGCGCAGTCCGTCGAAACGCGGATCAACCTTGAGCCAGATGAGCCGTTCGGATTTTTCGTCAAAGGCTTTGTCTAATGCTTGCAACGCGCGTTCTTTATCATTGAGGCCGAGGTGAATCAGCGCAAAATAGTAAGCGGTAACAGAGCGTTGGCGCGCAAGTTGTTCAAGTTCCTGAAAGAGGGTTTGCGCTTCGGCGCGTTGGCCCGCACGCGCATAAGCGTGTGCGAGTTCGGCTTTCACCAGAATGCTGCCGCGTGAAGAAGTGGCTGCCCGTTGAAACTCGGCGACGGCGTCTTCGTGCCGACCTTGCGCTTGAAAGGCCAGCCCTTGATAGCGATGTCCGAGAAAAAACGCCTTGTCCATTTTGAGCGCAACGTTGGCTTGCGCGATGGTTTCGTCATAACGCCGCGCGAGGTAATTGATCCACGCCAATTGCGTCGTCACGATCAACGAGAACCGATCTATTTCCTGCGCGCGGCGCGCGGTTTTGAGAGCGTCATCCATGCGAGCGGTGATAGCGAGCAGGCTTGAATACCACTGATGCGCGGGCGCGTAATTCGGTTTGAGGTCAATTGCGCGGCGATAGCTATCTTCCGCTAAAGCCCAATTCCATTCCCATTGCATCGCGGTAAAAGCGCGCGCCGCATAGGCTTCGGCCAAACGTTCATCCAGATCAATCGCTTTTTGCGCAGCTTCACGCGCTTTGGTGAAAGCCTCGTTGATCGGCATCACCGCGTAATTCGCCAGCATGTTGTAACAATCCGCCTTGCCCGCATAGGCCGGCGCGAAGCGCGCGTCGTTTTGAATGGCTTGCTCGAACAACCGCAACGCCGCTTGCAAACTGGGTTCGGTGCGTTTGCTCCATTCGTTGCGCCCGCGCGTGGTGAGCGAATAAGCCTCGAACTTTTTGCGATCGGCTTCGCTTAACGCAGGTTGCAACTGGTTGGTGACTTCGCGCGAAATTTCCTCTTCAAGCGCGGTGAGGTCTTCGATGCGCCGCGTGTAACGTTCGCCCCACAGATGGCGATTGTCACGCGCGTCTATCAACGCAACGCTCACGCTCAACGTTTCACCCTGCGGCGTAATCGTTCCGCTCAAGAT
>JABFSD010000468.1 GCA_013140935.1 Acidobacteriota bacterium | reverse complement strand
ATTACCGGATGCGCGCCGCGTTCGAAGGCGTCACGCACGGCGAGCGCACGCTCGCTACAGAAACTGAAAAGCAAACTCACGCTGCAAAAGTGAAACCGCTCGAAACACGGCGCGATGCGTTGAGCAAAGAAAAAGCCGCGTTGGATAAAGCCATCGCCGCACGTGCCAAAGACAAAGCCGCACAGGTCGCGGGTTATGCGTTGCCGAAAATTACGCGGCACTTTAACGAACATCGTTTCGCGCCGGTGGCTGCGCGCTATCTGAAATTCAAGATGCTCGCGCATTCCGACAATCCGAAATCAGCCGCCAACGGACGCATTGACGAATTCGAAGTTTGGACGAACACGCGCAACGTCGCACTGGCGAGCAATGGCGGCAAGGCCAAAGGCGTGACGACGCGGCAGGCGGCTGATTTCGACAGCGGAAGTGCTTATGGCGTCGCACTGGTCAACGACGGCAAATTCGGCGAACGCTGGTTCGTATCCAATCCGGCGGAACTGACTATCGAATTCGCAAACACCGAAACCATCGAACGCATAGTCTTTTCGCACGACCGCACCGCTGCGCCCGACAGCATCGTCAGCGGCATCGGCCCTTTCGTGACGGAATATCAAGTGCTGGTTTCGCGCGACGTCAACGAATGGCAAGCCGTAGCCGATTCATCAGCGCGTCCGCCGTTCAACGAAGCGCACCTGATCGAACGTTTCGCGCGCGACGTGACCAGCGCCGAAGAAAAGCAAAAGCTGCAATCGCTCGAAGCCGAACTCGTGCAAATCAATCGTGAACTGAAAGCGATTCAACCTTTGCCGCTCGCGTGGGCGGGCAAGTTCGAACAACCCAAAGCGACGACTTACGTTCACAAAGGCGGCGACCCGATGCGGCGCGGCGCTGACGTTGCGCCCGCAAGTTTGGCCGTGCTGTCAGGCGCGCTGAAACCATTCGCGCTGCCCGCCGATGCGCCCGAAGGTGAAAGGCGCTTGGCGCTCGCCAACTGGATTGCCAGCGATGAAAACCCGCTGACCGCGCGCGTCATCGCCAATCGCATCTGGCATTATCATTTCGGCACCGGTCTCGTAGACACGCCGAGCGATTTCGGTTTTCTCGGCGGCAAGCCTTCGCATCCGGCGTTGCTCGATTGGCTCGCGCGCCGACTGCAAGCGTACGGCTGGCGGCTCAAACCGTTGCATCGTGAAATCCTGCTTTCGCAAACTTATCAGCAAAGCGGCGCGCATCGTGACGAAGCCGCGCGGCTCGATGGCGGCACAAGATTGCTGTGGCGCTTTCCGCCACGACGGCTGCACGCCGAAGAAATCCGCGACACGTTGCTCGCCGTCACCGGCAAGCTCGATTTGAAAATGGGCGGCGCGGGCTTTCGGCTCTATCGTTATCTCGAAGACAACGTAGCCACTTACGTTCCGCTCGATCAGCACGGCGCAGAAACCTATCGCCGCGCGGTCTATCACCAGAACGCGCGGTCTTCATTGATTGACGGGCTGACCGATTTCGACCTGCCCGACAACGCCGGAGCCGCGCCCAGCCGCATCACGACGACTTCGCCGTTGCAGGCGCTCACGCTGCTCAATCATCAATTCACGTTGGCGATGGCCGATGCGTTAGCCGAAAGAGTGAAGAAAGAATTTCCCAACAATGAAGCCGCACAAGTGCGCCGCGCGTTTGCGCTCGCGTTTCAGCGACAGGCTACGCGCGAAGAGGAAACGGCTGCGTTGCAGTTGATTGCGAAATACGGATTGCGTGCGTTTGGACGTGCGCTGTTGAATGCGAATGAATTGCTTTACGTGAATTAAAAAACTATGGCTCGATCAGGAGTGTCAACCGGCGACGCAGGCTCCAAGCCAGATCAAATACGTCACGAGGAATCAGGCGCTCGCCTGATGCGGGGTCTATCACTTCGACAGAAAAAGGATTGAGCGCCACGACGACGACCGCGTGCGCTCGATAGATTCCTGTGATGGGCGTCAAATCAATAAAGGCAATCGGGAAATGTCCGGCTTCGGTAAGCGACTGCAATTCAGACAGCGTGAGGTTCTGTTTCGTCGTATTCACAAAGCCAAGTTGTCGCGCGGCATCCATTGCCTGTAAAGCGTTGGTTCCGTCATAGGTGCAATCGCAAAGCACGCGCAATTCTGCTTCGCTGATCTCGAAGCCGAATCCGGCCAGCACCATTTTCAGGCAAGCCGGTACGCAGGAATCATTGGTTTGTTGCCTGTGAAAAGGCGGTCTGGATGGCCTCACGGTTTTGCTCGTAAAGTTGTCGGCCTCGTTCACGGATTTCAGCGACGGGCGTATGCGACAGGATTTGTTCGGAATTAAGGCTTACGAAAACTTCGCCCGCTTCGCCGACCGAGCCGATGAACGGATAAGTCAGCACGACCTTGACGCGCCAGGCTTGTTTTGCGCTATCGAGTTGCGGCTCAACGGCCAAATAGCTATCCGGCAGGTTGTCGAGCAGAAAGCCGTTGGCTGCCGATTGGGCTTCGAGTGCGGTGAGTTGTAACGCCAGTTGTGGAACCATAACGCGCGCATCCTAACACAGAGGTCGTGAAACTCAGGAAGAGAGAGAATTAGAGTGCAGGCCGATTACGGCAACACAAGGATGGCAAGGTTATGACGCCACTTCCAGGCTACCAGGAAAGCTTCACGCGGGATGAGGCGTTCTCCTACGTCAGGATCAATGACCGCGATGGAAAACGGCGTCACGTCAAGCACGATAACGGCGTGAGGAGCATAGCCGCCATTGACCAACGAGAGTTCAAGAAAGGCTATCGGAAGGTTTCCGTCTGAAACGATTGCTGACAACTCGTTTATTGTCAGGGTGTGTTTGGCAGAGTTGAGGAATCCATACTGGTGTGCGACTCGAACTGTTTGCAGAGCGTCCGTGCCCATAAACGTACAATCACAAAGTTCGCGGAGTTCGCGTTCCGATACCGACAACCCGTATCCGGCAAAGATCATGCGCAAACAGGCAGGAACACAGGAATCAGGTGTTTCTTGTTTGATAAAAGGCGGCTTCGACGGCTTCACGGTGTTGGTCATAAAGGGCGCGGGCGCGCGTTTTCATTTCGTCCAGCGGAGTCGCGGAAACGATGTCTTCACTGCTGCTGCTAACGTAAATTTCGCCGACTTCGCCAATCGGGCCGATGACTGGATACGCAATGACGACGGGCAAGCGCCAGCTTTTCTTCGCTGCGTCGTAACGAGGATCAATCGCTAGAAACTTATCCGGCAGATTGTCGAGCAGATACCCGTTGGCTGCGGATGCAGCTTCAAGTGCAGTTAGTTTGGGAAGTGCTTGTGCATACATAACGCGCGCATCATAGCCACTAGGTAGTAACTCGTAAATCGGAGAATGCAGATGACCAACGACACTTCACTTGCTTTAACCCGCCGCCACTTCTTACGCGACACCACCACCGGCCTGACCGGCGTAGCTCTAACGCATCTGCTCAATCGTGAAACCTTTGCGCAACGCATTCAGCATCACGCGCCGCGCGCGAAACAGGTGTTGCAGATTTTTTGTCCGGGTGCGGCTTCGCATATTGATTTGTGGGATTACAAACCGGCGCTCGAAAAATTTGACGGCACGCCATTGCCCGGCGCGACCGAAGTCACCTTTCAAGGCAAGAACGGCAACCTGATGAAATCGCCGTGGGCGTTCGCTCCGGCGGGGCAGAGCGGCCAGAGCGGGAAGATGCTGACGACGCTGTTGCCGCACTTGACGAAGCACGCTGACGACATTGCGTTCATTCATTCGATGACTTCGCGCAGCAATACGCATGGGCCGGGCAATGTATTCATGAACACCGGCTCTGTGCGCGAAGGCTTCCCGTCCGCCGGAGCGTGGGCGAGTTATGCGCTGGGCAGTTTGAATGACAACCTGCCTACGTTTGTGGCGATCACCGACGTGCGCGGCGAACCGCCCAACGGCAAGGCGAATTGGACGAGCGGCTTTTTGCCTGCGCAACATCAAGCCACGATGCTCGCGGCGCATCAGCCGCTGCGCAATCTGCCGCGTCCGGCGAACATCACCGAAGACGAAGAGCAAGCGACGCGCGCTTTTTTGCAGCGGCTCAACGATGCGCACGCCGAACGCAACACAGGC
>JABFSD010000841.1 GCA_013140935.1 Acidobacteriota bacterium | reverse complement strand
TTTGATAATCCGTGCGGCGATCACCTGCGCGCGTTCATGATCAATGCGTTCATTGATGACAAGTTCGCGTGGAAACTGCCCCCGGAACAAAACCTGCACCTCGATCACGAACACGAGGGTTATCCGGCGTTCAAATATTGGCCGCATCAAACTTCCAAGCTGCATCAGCAAATGTGGTACGAATGGATCAAACGCGCACATGAAGGCGGCTTGAATGTGATGGTTGCGTTGTCGGTGAACAGCCAATTGCTGGCGAATGCGATCAATGGCGACAGCCCCACGCTGGATCGTGCGTCCTCCGATTTACAAATCACGGAAATTAAACGATTCGTCAAACGCCATGCTGATTTTATGGAAATCGCTTTTTCCTCCGCTGATCTGCGGCGCATCGTGGGTGCAGGCAAACTGGCGGTAATTCTGGGGATGGAGATTGACGATTTCGGCGGTTTCGCGCAGATGGGTACTGTCTTCAAGAATCAAACGCATACTATGCAGCGTGCGCAGGTCAAGGCCGAAATTAAACGCGTCTATGATCAGGGCGTCCGCTATTTGTTCCCCATTCACTTGAGCAACAATGTGTTTGGCGGATCGGCGGTGTATAGCTCGATCTTCAACTTTGCCAACAAACACAACACGGGCAGCTTCATGGACATCACGACTTCGCCCGATCCCGCCATTCAATACAATCTCAATTTTCTGAATGCGGGCACTCCGTTGGTGTTGAGCATGGTGCCGGGAGTTTACGACGCTATCGCGGGATTTCCTGCGCCTTGCTTCGGTTCCGGCATCCCCGGCACGGTGGGTAGTTGCAGTCCCGCCCTGGGAATTATCAAGGATGCTGTGACTGCGGATGGAAAGTGGGTTAATTACCAATCGGTCGTGCCGGGCCATATCAATGACCAGGGGCTGACGCCGTTGGGCGAATATGCCCTGCTGGAAATGATGAAGCTGGGAATGATCATTGACATAGACCACATGGGAATGAAGTCCACGGAAATGGCGCTGCATTGGGCTGAGGTTTTCAAAGGCGGTTATCCCGTCAATTTGGGCCACAACGGTTTGCGCCAAAACGATGAACACCACCACGCCACCGAGCGGAATGCGGATGCCGCTACGATTCGGCGCGTAGCCAAATTACAAGGGATGTTCGGCTTGGGTACTGGCGATCTGACTCCAGATGAATTTATTGAGGAATACAACAAGGTAGTGAAGGCGATTGAAGGACTTAACATGATTGATGCGTTGCAAGGCCGTACGCAGTTATACGGCGCACTCGCCGTAGGCACTGACGCTAACGGCCTCGAGCCGTTGCCCAGAGCGACTGCCGGACTCGACTCCGCCGCGTTTTATTCCAACGGCTTTAAGAAACTCGATACCGCTGGCGGGGCCGCGAAGGGCGGAAAGACGTGGGATTACACCAAAGAAGGCGTGGCGCATTACGGCTTGATGAACGAGTTCATGCGCGACGTGAAAGCCCGCAACAAAGACCAGAACGTGTACAAGCGTGTCTGGGACTCGGCGGAATACTTCGCCCGGATGTGGGAGAAATGCGAGTCGCTGTCTGACAAATAAAAAAACGGCTGACGGTAATCGGTTGCCGAAGTTGATTCGACCACCGATTACCGGCAACCAGTAAGGAGAAAGCATTCATGAAACATTCACGCTTTACGATTTCCGAGCGATTCAAAATTAGCGGCACGGTGGGCGTCGGCGCTTTGTTAGTGGCTGGCTTGCTGGTCGGAAGTTGGCTGGCTTATCGGTCAACGCGCCAAGCGGCGCGGACGGCGGCATCGGCGCGGGCTTATCGTCCGGCTTATGGCTTACCCGTGACGCCGCCGCGCCCATTGAGTTATGATGCGGCTGCCGAAGAAATTCAGGTGCCGGGTGATTACGACGGAGACGGCGAGATGGACGAAGCCGTCTGGCGCGCGGCGGATGGCTATTGGGTCATCAAGCAATCGTCGGACGGGCAAAGCAAATTCATTCCGTGGGGCGAACGCGGCGATGTGCCGGTGCCAGACGATTTTGATGGCGATCACAAAACCGACCTGGCTTTCTGGCGTCCGGCAGATGGCGTATGGCACATCATCTACAGTTCGACCGGTTCGCCCGTCTTTCAAACTTGGGGCGTACGTGGTGACCGCCCTGGGCCTGCCGATTATGACGCCGACGGTAAAGTTGATCTGGCGGTCTGGCGAGAATCTGAACATGCCTGGTTGATTCTGCGCAGTTCTGACGGCACGCCAATGCGCGTTGACGTATAACCCGGATGACCGCAAGGAACAGCGAAGAAAAAAGGGCAGGTGCAACACAATGGGTTGCGCCTGCCCTTTTTGTTTTGCTGAACGTGCCATTACGCCACAGTGATTTCTTTGGCGAGATAAACATCTTGAATCCCTTGCAGGATCGCCGCGCCTTCCGCCATCGGGCGTTGAAACGCCTTGCGGCCTGAGATCAAGCCCATGCCACCGGCACGTTTGTTGATGACGGCGGTTTTGACGGCTTCGGCCAAGTCGCTTGCGCCTTTCGATTCGCCGCCGGAATTAATCAGTCCGGCGCGTCCCATATAGCAATTCGCAATCTGATAGCGCGTCAGGTCAATCAAGTTGTCGGACGTAAGCGAAGTGTAAATGCGTTCGTCGGTCTTGCCGTAAGGATTTTCTTTCGACGCAATGGCTTTATAGCCGCCGTTATTCATCGGCATCTTTTGTTTGATGATGTCGGCTTCGATGGTGACGCCGAGATGGTTGGCTTGTCCGCTCAAGTCAGCCGAGACGTGATAGTCCTTGTCTTTCTTGAACGCATTGTTGCGTAGGTAACACCACAGCACGGTATACATTCCCAACTCATGCGCATAAGCGAAAGCCTTGCTGACTTCGATGATCTGGCGTTTCGATTCTTCCGAGCCGAAATAGATCGTCGCGCCGATGCCGGTCGCGCCCATGTCCCAAGCCTGCTTGATGCCCGCGAACATGATCTGATCGAACTGATTCGGATAGCTCAGAAATTCGTTGTGATTGATCTTTACGATAAAAGGAATCTTGTGCGCGTATTTGCGCGCCACTGAACCCAGCACGCCATAAGTCGAAGCGACGGCGTTGCAGCCGCCTTCGATAGCGAGTTTGACGATGTTTTCCGGGTCGAAATAAATCGGGTTTGGCGCGAAACTCGCTCCGGCGGAATGTTCGATGCCCTGGTCTACGGGCAGGATCGAAAGGAAGCCCGTGCCCGCGAGGCGTCCGTGATTAAAGGTCTCCTGCAAGTTGCGCAAGACGCTGACGGGCCGGTCGGAATTGATCCAGACGCGATCTATGAAATCAGGCCCAGGCAGGTGCAACAGATTTTTATCAATGGTTTTGGATTCGTGCGACAACAACTCCGGGCCTTCTTCGCCCAACAGCTTTTCAATTTCGGTGAAAGTCACTGCGGTATCTCTCCAGTTTTGTAAGGTTGAAATGTTGGATTAGGTCTGAGGTAAGCGGGATTATAACCCTCTCTTTTGAGTGGTCAAACCAATGTAGAAGGCTCTATGAGGCGTGCGGCTGGACTTGCCTGCGGCTTCTGACTAAGCTCCCGCGCAAACGACGGAAAGAAACGGCCTCTCATTTATATTCTCTCGGCAGCGGTATTTCGGAGGTCCCAGAGGCTGACAGTTCTTTCCCTTACAAGAAGGCAAAGGCTCCCACAGGCTGTAAAAGCCCATGAACACCTTGCAGAACGAAACGCTGAATCAGACCTTTCGACTGGCTTATTTCCTTCATCGGAATAGGCCGGTGGCGCGGCAGATTGCGGAGGCGGCGCTGGAAAATTTGGAAACTACCACGCTCAGACAGGACAAACGCATTTATTATGCGGGGCAGCGCACCAAGATTTCGTTTACCGAATTGCACTTGTTGCAACGGCTGGTCTATGAAAAGTCCGACCCGTTCGAGCGTGCCCGCGAATCCAACTCAGCGCGCCCGTTGCGCGCCGAGCGCCTGCTCGTTCATTTCATTAAACATCTGGTATGGATTACGGCGCGGCGCAATTCGTTTTACGTCACGTTGGGCTTGAGTCGCTTGTTGCATCGTTACACGACGGCGGAAACGCTGGAGCTTTATAACTGCTCCAGCAAGACCCT
>JABFSD010000905.1 GCA_013140935.1 Acidobacteriota bacterium | reverse complement strand
GCGTTGCCATCCCGCAGGCAGAATGACTTTGCGCTCTGCGCCCTTGCGCAACGCGGTCAGCGAAATCTCGATCAACGCCTCGGGCAACACCAAACCCGCGACGATGGTCGTACGCACCGGCGGAGCATCATTCCAGAACGGGCGGCCAAAAGTACGATAGACCTCATTCATCGCCTCGAAGTCGCTCGCGTTTTTCAGATAGACGTGAACCGATGCTGCGCGGTCGAGACCTACGCCAGCAGCCTTGAGCGTTTGTGCGATGTTCTCAAGCGTACGTCGCGTTTGCTCTTGAATCGTACCCGCGACCAACTTGCCTTGCGCATCCGTCGCCATCGCGCCCGACACATAAATCACATCGCCCGCACGCACCGCCGGACTGAACGGCAAGCCTAAGTCAGTACCAGTCTTGATGATTTGTTTGCCGCCTTGCGGTGAGACGAGCAGCAAGGCGAATAAAAACGGAGCAACCAGTTTCAAACCAAACATAGTAATGAACTCCAACCGATAAAAATGCGGATCAAGTTAGGATGGCAAACTTGCGATATAGGAACTCCGTCTTTTTCGTTTGGCATTCCCAAATCACGATCACTCGCCAGCCGAGTTTCTTCAACGCGCGTATCTTTTTCCCATCGCGCACGACATTGGCGGATAGCTTTTCGTCCCAATAGTCCGTATTGCTCGTAGGCTTGCGCGACTTATGACAGCCGCGATGCTGATGCCAGAAACAACCATGCACGAAAATTGCTATGCCGTGTCTCGGCAATACAATGTCGGGACTACCCGGTAAGTCGCGGCGATGCAGTCGAAAACGAAAGCCTTGATGGTGAAGATAGCTGCGAACGACCTTTTCAGGAGTCGTGTTCCGCTGCGGAACTTGCGACATGATTTTGCTTCGCACCGCTTTTGAAACCGTATCAGCCATCAGCGTTAGTAGATCGTTCTAAACTGGAGGTTTATAACCTGCTGTCGAGAGAAAATGTTGAATATCGTTTAGCGTTGCTTTTAGGTAGTCTTGCGCCTCATCTTTGAATTTTATGAGATCGGCGATGTCATAGTCCTTCCCGCACTCGGAAAATGAAATCGTTCCGTGGGCTAAGTCGTTACGTTTGGTTTTGATCGTGAGCAAGCTATTACCAATCACGCTATGGTTCACTTTCACTCCATAGGCCAGCAACGTTTCCCTAATCTCTCTCGCATCGACATTACCGCTGAACAGTTCTTCCTTTCTGAAAGTTTTCTGGATGATATGCTGCCCGATTTTGCTGAGTTCCGGCTCCAGCTTTTCTGCATTCCACTTCTTGGCATTTTTCAAGATGACCACCTTGAGTTCTTTTGTGAGTTCATCGAACTCCACTCCCTGAGCGGAAAGGTGAGCGATGATGGCCTCGATGGCGTTTTTCATCGTTGATTCGACCAAGTTATAAACCAGTAAAAAGCCATTGGCTTTGAGGGTCTTTTGTAGGTCGGAGGATGCCGTGAGCAAAGACGGCTTACCGTAGCCGTTTAGATAAATCAGATCAGAAGTCGCAGAAAGGATGTCTTTTACGAACTCGAAATACTCGTCGACTTCCTTGCTCCTTGCATCAAAATCCGCTCGCACGTTCAACATTTCAACGCCCCAATAATTTATCCCTTACGAATTCAACTCTGCCCATGACCTTTGGCCGAGAGTTGCTGGCATCCGAGACGGTGTGTTTTTTGAATTCCTCCGATTCTAGCCATTGTCGCACGTCACTCGGTACTAAATCGGGGTTCTCGCGTAAGGCTAGAGTGGCCCCGACAGAAATAGCTTCGAAACGGACGCGCGGCACAGAGCGGTTCTTTTCATTTTTTCTAAAACCATTCGCAAAATATCTATTGACGAAGTTCAGCATTGATACAAATTCGCGCTCCATTGTTTCCCGGTCGAACGAAACACGCTTCTCTTTAATGAACTCATCGAGAAAGTCAGAAACGCTCTTTTGAAAATCTTGATACCTGTCAGCATAGGCGAAATAGCGCAGCACCATTTCCGCTGCTTCTTCGCGCTTTCGCCTCACCGCCGAAATGGGGGTAAGTTCGTTAAATAGCTCGTTGGCAGCGCACTCAGAGACGAAATCATAGAAAGGCCCCTCAAAGATACCTTTACGTTTCTCCATTGGCGAGAGTTCGTCGCTTCCAGTGTTAATGCGCTCAAAAATGTCTCTTCTAATTTGATCATCGGCCTTGTCCGATAGCTCGATTACTCTGATCGGGCGACGCTTGAATTTTCGCTGACGCGATACTTCAAGGTCGCTAAACTTGAACCCGTTTAGTTTGGTAAGTTTTTCGAGCCCTAATAGCTCAAGCTCGTCATGCACAAAAGCATCAAGTGTTCGTATGCGTTGAGAGCCGTCAACAATCTCAATTCGTCCTTCATCTTCTGAAATCTCTTTGAATAAGGCAGCAGTAAAAATATAAGGAATCGGTAACCCAAGCATAACTGATTCAATAAATTTACTTTTTCGTTTCTCATCCCAGACATAGTCTCTTTGGTATTCGGGGATGAAAAGTTCGTTTTCATCGTCATCTTTTCCTGCTCGATATTTATTGACTAACAACTCAACCGTGTATTCTTTGGTGTCGTAATCAACTACTTTTACTTCTTCCCTTATCTGTTCTTCCGCTTCCAGTTTCTCTGATTCACTGATAACACGTTGCTCTCTATTTCGCTGGGGCATAAAAATGTCCTTTGTTTAAGTCGAAAAACCGCCGTTACAAGCTTACCCTTTTGAGATGCGTCAAAATGCTTTGGGCGATCACGCGGGCTAATTTCACGGGGACTGCATTACCAATCAATCGCCCGGTTTTCCTGAAACTTATTGGATCATCCGGTTCAGCGAAAGCGTAATCAGGCGGAAAAGTCTGAAACAACGCTGCTTCCCGCAACGAGATCGCGCGGTCTTGTTCGGGATGTCCGAAGCGTCCATTGCCGAAACCGTAACATTGCGTCGTGATCGTCGGAGCAGGCTTATCCCATGACATTCTGCCGTAAACGCTGGGGTAAGTTTTCCCGCTCCTTTGATTGTGGCAATCGGCGACGAGCTTTTTGTCCCAGTCACGCCACGTACCGCCCGGCTTGGAAGCGCGAATGCGTTCCAGATTCTTTTCGCGCAACGCACTGGTGCGATGGAGCGGGTCGCGTTTGGAGATGCTGCCTGCCGCAAGTTTTTCGAGACGGCCGATGACTTGCCGGACGGGTACGAAGTCCTTTTTAGCGTGCGTCGGTTTTTGCAGTTCGATTTCGCCGAGTTGCGAAGCGAGCAGCACCAACCTTTTTCTGTTTTGCGGGATGCCGTATTCGCGGCAATCAACGACTTGATACGTCACGTGGTATGCGAGGTCTTTCAATGTTTGCACGAAGTCTGTGAACACTTCGTGATCGCGTAGTTTCGGAACGTTCTCCATCGTGACCAGTTCGGGGCGTAGCTCTTTTATCAAGCGAGCGAAGTGTCGCAATAGCGTCCAGCGGTCATCCGCGTCATTACGATGGCCTTGGGAATAGGTAGAGAACGGCTGACACGGCGCACACCCCGCAAGCAGTTTCACTGCTCGTGCTGGATAGTAGTCGCGCAAGCTATCGCCGGTGAGTTCCGCTACGTCCGCGCAGAGAAACTCGCTGTCGTTATTATGCTCGAATGGGTATTCACAAGTGGGGTCGAGGTCTATGCCTACGGCCACATTGACGCCTTCGAGCCGAAGGCCGTGTGTCAAACCGCCTGCTCCACAGAACAAGTCAACTGCTGAAACGGATTTAGTCATAAAGGATGAAAGTTGGTTGCGAGTATTGAACGAAGCCGGATTTTACACGATATGGCCTGACGACTGCCAAGTGCAGACGTCTGCACTGCCGAGTACCTTTCGCTGCTATGCCAGAACTTCACTGATGACGTGGCCGTGTACATCAGTCAGCCGCCGATTCGTGCCGTTGTGATAATAGGTCAGCCGTTCGTGATCGAGTCCCAGCAGGTGCAGCACGGTCGCATAAAAATCATAAACCGTCGCCACGTCTTGCACCGCGCGCCGTCCGAATTCATCGGTCGCGCCGTAACTCATCCCGCCTTTGACGCCCGCGCCCATCATCCAAACCGTAAATCCATCAGG
>JABFSD010000060.1 GCA_013140935.1 Acidobacteriota bacterium | reverse complement strand
AAAACACATCTGACATCGGCACGATGGCTTGCTCGCCATTTTCCCAGCGCGAGAGTGTTGCCGCGTCTATGTGCAAATATGCCGCCCAATCCTTCGCCTTCATTCCCAACTCTTTGCGCAAAAAGCGTGCTTCAGCGCCCGTCAACGGGGAAGGCTTCAGGCATACCGCGTCGGCGATCAATTCGTGTAATTCCAGAATGCGCGGAATGCGCGGCGATTCACCGTGACCGTTCGGACATTCTTCAACTTCAATGCCGGATAAGTAAACATTGGGCAATCCACTTTCGGCGTAGTGGTAGCAATCTGCCCGTTTCAGTATGAGTTCATCGTTGCACAAGTCGCATTTCATAAAGCAATCCTTAACCAGTCATGGCGCTTCGGCCAGCACGATAGCGAGAGCAACTCTGTTTTTCTTTTTGGCCTTTCTGGATGCAGGTAGTTTTGTCTTGGGCGGGTTTTTGCGGGTCGTTGCCGCAACTGACGATGCTTTGAGTTTCAAACCGAGGGCGATTTCGCAATTGAGCGCGTCCCCAATAGTTACCAGCGTTTCCAAGGTAAAGTTGACGTTCCCGCTTAACACCTTGGTTACGTAAGCACGACTCTTGCCCAGCCGCCGCGCCAGTTCCGCATTGTTGATACCGCCCCGTTGCATCGCCAAGTAGATTTGCTCCGCGACCTCAACTTTAAGCCCCTCTACTCGATAGCTTGGTGTCTTTTCGATTCTTTGAAAAAGTTGGGCAAAGCGTTCTGTGGTCTTGTCACTGCTCATCGTTTTTCTCCTCGAAATACTTTTTTCTGATTCTCTTGGCGCGCTTGATCTCTTCAGGCGGGGTCTTCTGCTTCTTCTTTACGAAGCCATGCGTGCAGACAATGATGCGTCCTTCATCGTAAAACCAAAGCGCGCGCGCGCCGTTACTTGCTTTGAATTCCCAAATTCCATCGTCTAAGTGTTTACATTGTTGCTCATTGTTTGGGGGGCGATGCTCTGCTGATCGTGCGAAAAGATAGAAAATCCGTGCCGCGTCTGGGTTTGAATCGTTCTCTAATTGCTCTAAAAATTCCAACACCTGACAGTCACCGTCTTCTTGCCAAGCCCAGATTG
This sequence comes from Acidobacteriota bacterium, assembly GCA_013140935.1. Lineage (GTDB taxonomy): Bacteria > Acidobacteriota > Blastocatellia > RBC074 > RBC074 > JACPYM01. Next base: position 3,021 of record JABFSD010000060.1, on the reverse strand, counting down.
AAAACTGATTCGTATTTGGTGTTGGTATTGCTGTAATCGGCATTATTAACCTATAGGTTTACACGAGGCAAGCAGGCTTGGCAATCATTTCTTTTACGCGCGGAGAGTAATTTTCAGCGCCGACGAAATATAGCAGAGGCTTATGACGAGGCGCTATCCCAGCGGCTCTTTCGATCTCAACAATCTCTCAACGCGACGCCCTGCGCTGGTGCGTTGTTGCTCACTGGAGGTTTTCAGGCCAAGTAAAACTTCAATATCGGAAGTAAGCGAGCGAAGCCAGCGCCGCGTGTTTATGAGCCTTTCGCGGTCAAGTGTCGCGGCAGTCGGCGCATCAGGCAGGGAAGTCTTTTTCAACAAGCGTGCGTTACTCATTGCGTAGCCTCCCCTTCGATCAACGCCGCCTTGCGCTTCCGTGCCGATTCGCGCGCGCGTTGTTTCTTGAGTGCGGCGCGTCCGGCTTCGCGCTTGGCGATGAGTTCGGGCGAGATTGTCGGCATCGGATGATTCGCCGATTGCACGAACGCATGACACGACGCACACCAGCCCGCGCCGCCCGCCATCACTGCCGAAAGTGGCGCGCTGTGTCTGCCGCAGATGTAAGGTAACTGTTCCGCCATTCGTTATCCCCCTCAATTGATTGCCAGATGCTTTGACGACGACTCGCTGGGCCGCGCGTGCAGATACTTGCCCGTCGTCGCAATGTTGGAATGGCCGAGCGTCTGTTGAACGAGTGCGACGGTTGCGCCGCGTTCGAGCGCATGGCTCGCGTGGCTGTGGCGCATCCAGTGCGGCGAGACGTTGCCCTTGATGCCCGCGCGCAAGGCCGCAGCCTTCACGACGCGCCAAGCCTGCACTTTGCTCAAGACTCGTTTCAGCCGTGAACAGAAGACCGGCGCATCATCGCTTTCGGTTTCTTTGCGCGAAGCCAACAGGTCATTCCACAGCTTTGCAGGAATCAGCACCGCGCGCGTCTTGCCGCCTTTGCCGTAAAGCGTCACTTGTCCGCCATCCTCGCGCGGTTGCAGGTCAGCCCAGGTCAAGCCCAGCACTTCAGAGACACGACCGGCGCTGACATAGAGCGCACGAATCAGCAGCTTGTTACGCGCCGCCGGTTCGAGCGCGATCATCCCCATCACGTCTTGCTCGCTGAGGATGCGCGCCGCGAGCGTGTCTTTCTGTTTCGGCAGCTTCAGCGCCTTGCCGGGGTCAAAAGCCAGATAGCCCAGCTTGTGGCCGAACGTGAAAAGCGATTTGACCGAAGCGAGCATGCGTTGCTGTGAACCAGTCGCGTAACTTTCCGCCAGCACGTCGGCATAACCCTGAAGATCACCGAGCGTGACCGTAGCCAACGGCTTTCTGACGTAAGCGAAGAATCCGCGCGCATCGCGTTCGTATTCAGCGCGCGTCTTCGCACTTTCCTTTGACCGCACCCACAGCCCCAGCATTTGCAGGTCGTCGGCGCTTGCTCCAACTGTCTGTAGCTGGCTGCTTTTATCTATTACCGCTAGTGTTTCGTTTTGACTCATAAACTCACCTCTGGAATGAAACCTAAGAAACCTTAGATTTCATTGGCGGTCAGTTTGGTTTCAACGTGCGATTTTCACGCCGCGCGCCGCCAACTTGGTTTCAACTCTGCCTCGATCTTCTCGAAGTCCGCGTCGAGTTCGACCATCTGCCGTTTCAGTTCAATCGGCACGGGTAGCCGGTGCATCAACTTGTTGCGATAGAGACACGCCAGTAATTCGCGCAAGACCTCAAGCGGCGTCAGCAAGTCGCCCTCATCATCGGCAGGTGTCGTCTCGATCAAGCGTAATTGGTTCACACTGTCACCTCACTTTCCGCCGCGCAGTATTCGCCGTGAACCTTGCGCAACAGCGCCAGCCGATGAGCGCCCCAAACAGTTTGATCGCCCAGCCGTTCAAGGTATTCGGTCAGACTGGTGACGTACCGCCGGTCGCCAATCTTGAGCGCGTCGTATCGGCTCCGCAGTTCGGCAACCAGACGGCGCGCTTCGGCGACTTCTTCGGGCTTCGGTTCAAAAGGTTCGTTCAAGATCATGCTGCCTGCCTTTCTGACCAATGGCCTTGCCACTCACGCGCCGCCATCGCTTCGGCTTCGTCACGCGCAAAGCCCGCGTCGAATTCATAGACCGCCGCGCGTTCTTCTATCGCGTAGCGCGTCCCTTCGTCGGCCTCGATCAACAGTTGAGCGAAAGCGTTTCTCTGTTCGACTGAAGCCAGCAAGTAATCAGCCAGGTCAAAGCCTTCGGCCTTTTCTTCCGCCGCGCCTTGCCGTTCGATCAAATCAGAACAGCGAATATCCAGCCCTTGCGCCGCCGCTTCATTGGCGATGCTCTGCCAACGCTCGAAACCGTCACCGTCCGGGAACAGCAACACGCGCCGATTGCGTAACGTTGCCAGCCGTCCGGCGCTGAGTTGCGTCTTGCCGCCACAGGCCAGCCAAACGAATTCAGGCAAGATCAAGCTCGCAATCACGGCGGTCTTTTCGGCTTCGACAATGGCGACTGGCGCGCTTGGTTCGGCCTTCAGCAAGTGATCACCAAAAAAACATTGGGCAAGCTCGAATGAGTCAGGCAACACGCCGCGTTTCTTGAGTTCGGCATGTGACCAGTTCGGATTGGTATCTTTGCGCCGCTTCCCCGTCGCCGGGTTGTAGGCAATCAATTTGCCTGTGCGAATCCGGCCCTGCCCGTCAACTTGCCAGAACACGCAACGCCCTTCATCCGTGCCGATGAGATAGCGGGCGACGGAATGATTCACCGCCGCCGCGTCGAAGCGCGTCAGCAGAAATTGAACGAAGCCGTTGCGGTCGTAGCCGGTCAAAGACTGTTCAAGCTGCGCGGGCGGAATGGTGTTGAGCGGTCTGGCTGGTTCGACTTTTTCGCGTTTTACGACTTTTGGGAAAAGAATTTTTGTAACTGCTCAGGCCGGTCTGCAAACAATCAAGCAGACAAACAAGAGAGTTGGGTGTAAAAAGCGTCTATGGTAAAGCGCGAAGAGA
>JABFSD010000048.1 GCA_013140935.1 Acidobacteriota bacterium | reverse complement strand
CGGACGCCGCATCAACTTTTGAAACGCGCCGTATTTCAATAGCGCCTTCGGCAAAAATCATAGGCTGTGCTTCAAAGGTGTAGCCCAATTCTTTAGCGAGCGAGATTACATTTTTCAACGAAGCGGGCCAGAATCAATAAATCAATATCAACCGTAGCTCTCGGAACACCATGAACCGCCATCGCCAACCCACCGCACAAGGCGTATGACTCACCGCTTTCATTGAGCCTGGCGATTAACAATTTAAGTTCTTCGTATAAGTTCAGCATCTGCGTCTGGCAGCTTGTGAGTTAAGTTAAAGTGGTTTCGCCACAATAGAAAAATTAATCGTCATTTCGTCACCGACTTTAATCGCCCCCAGAGCGTCGGCATAAGGAGTAATGCCGAAATCGGTCTGGTTGATTTTCGCGCTGCCGGTAGCCGTGATCGCGTCCTTGCCGAACGTAGCCGTCACGGGAAAGCTCACCTGCCGCGTGACGCCGCGAAAGGCGAGCGTGCCGGTTAGTGTAAAGGTACGTTTCTCGCCGTCTTTTTTGAGCGCCGACAGCCCCGCCGATTTGAAGACAATCTGCGGGAATTTATCGCTTTCGAGCACCTGTGTTTGCAGCACGTTCTGAAAACCTTTGCGTTCAAAATCGCCCATCGTTTTGTCTATGTTAATGAGCGACTTGGCTTCGACCGTAAGCTCGAAGGCAGTTTTCGTTTCGTCTTTGGGCAGGGTGAGCTTGCTGGTGTAAGTCGGCACCGAGATCGTGTGCGAGGGATGCAAGCGACGAATCGCGCCTTCCTGCGTGAGGCCGATAGTGATCTGGCTGTTGGTCGCGTCAATCGTGAATGAGCGCGGGGCGTTTTTTTGCACCGTCGAAGCGGTGGTAAAGCACGCCAGCATAAAGCCGACACAGAGTCGCCAACGCGCCAAGGTGTAGGGCAGGTTACTAACCTGCCCTACACCCTTTTTGAAAAAACCACTTTGCATAATCAGTTCCCGGTTGAAGCCGTCGTTTCCTCTACGCCTAGCACGTATTTCAAGAACCACGCGGTTTCGCGTTTCATGCGATCAAGCTGATGGCGCGGTTCGAGCAAGCCGTGGCCTTCACGCGGATAAAACACTAACGACACGGGCACGTTGTTTTTCTTCAAGCCCAGATAGAGTTCTTGCGCTTGTCCGACGGGTACGCGCTGATCGTTGCCGCCGTGCAAGATCAACGTAGGCGTCTTGGCCTTCTTGATGTGCGCCATCGCGGAGCGCGTCCAATAGGCTTCGACGTTGTCGTAAGCCGTGCCGTTGAAATAGCCTTCGAGATATTTTGGGATATCGTTCGTGCCATACATCGAAAAGTTATTCGACAGCCCTGCGCCGACCATCACGGCTTTGAAGCGATTGGTTTGCGTCAACGTCCACGCGGTCATATAGCCGCCGTAACTCCACCCGGATTGACCCATCTTTTCGCCGTCAACCAAGCCACGCGCGATGAGTGAATCAATACCGGTTTGAATGTCCTGATAATCGCCGATGCCCCAGTCGTTGACGTTGGCCGTGACGAACTTCTCGCCGTAACTCGAACTGCCGCGCGGGTTGGGATAGAAAACGAACCAGCCTTTGCCCGACCAGATTTGTCCGAAGTTGTTCGCCGCCGCCGGAAAACTCTGCGCCCACACGCCTGAGGGGCCGCCGTGAATCCAGGCCAATAAGGGATAGCGTTTGCCCGCTTCGTAATTCACGGGGTAAAGCAGCAAGCCTTCGATTTCGAGACCATCTTTGCCTTTCCATTTGATGACTTCGGATTTGCCGACGGCTACGGTTTTGAGTTGCGCGTGATGGTCGGTGAGCTTGAGCGGACTGAATGAACCAACGGTTGCCACATACACATCGCTGGCGTGTTGCATGTCGGCGCGCGTGAAAGCGACGCGCGCGGTGTCGGCGGAATAAGACGCACTCGAAATAACTCCGTCGCCGCTGGAGATGTGTTTGGCTTCGCCGCCTGCAATGGGGACGCGATAAAGCTGCGTCGTCGTGCGTTGGCTGACTGAGAGCAAGAGGTGCGAACCGTCGCGCGTCCAGGTGATGTTCGACGCGACGTAATCGAACGCGGGCGCAACGACACGCGGCGTGCCGCCTTCTGCCGCAATGACGTTCACACGCGCATAGCTCGTGAAGCCGGTTTGGCGATTGCCGCTGTTGCACGCGATCCATTTGCCGTCGGGCGACCACGCGGCGTTGCTGTCAGGGCCGTCATTCACGAACAGCTTGCGCGGCAGGTCGTTGCCGTCGGCATTCACCACATAAATGTCGCCGTAGCTCCCGTCATCCGCTTTCGGCGTAGGGTGTCCCGTCACGCTCAACCGCTTGCCATCGGGCGACCATTGCGGCGCGCTGTCGTTCTTGCCGGTGGTGAAGCGGCGCGGTTTGGCGGTGTCTACGTTGACCGCCCACAACTCGCTGCGGCGTTCGTTCTCTTTCAGGTCGGCGTAACCGACGACGTAAACGACCTGCTTGCCGTCGGGTGAGAGCGCAGCGTTGTTGACGGTTTTGAGCGACATCACGTCGTCGAAATTCATGGGGCGCGGCGTTTGGGCTGCGCTGGTGATGGCGAATGAAAGCGCCATCAGGATCATCATCAAGTTGCGTTGTTTCATTGTTACCTCCGTTGAGAGTGAGAGTTATGGGAGCAAGGGGAGTGATAGGAGTTGCACTATCACTCACCCGCGATAATTCGGATCAAGCGGTTCGACAATCACTGCTGTGCCGTAAGCCAGTACTTCGGTAACGCCGCCCATGATTTCGTTGGCGTCGTAACGCGCGCCGATGATGGCGTTGGCTCCGATCTCAGTCGCATGTTGAATCATGATGTCGAAGGCTTCGGCGCGCGTTTGCTCACACAGTCTGGTGAAAATGCTGATGTTACCGCCCACCAGCGATTGCAGCCCCGCGCCCAAGGTGCCGAACACGGAACGCGAACGCACAGTGATGCCGCGCACTACGCCGAGCGAACGCACGATGCGAAAGCCGGGCAATTCAAACGCCGTCGTAACCATGTGCGGTGCGACGGAATAACGCGGCGGTGCGACTTGATAAGGCGCTTGCGCAACGGGCAGATTTTCCATGACTAATCCTTTTTGGGGTTAAAAGTGTTTGACCATCGTCAGCGAATCGCCTTCGATTTTTTCAGTGACGAAGCCGCAGCGTTCATACAAGTGCCGCGCCGGATTAGCGGCTGACACGCTCAACGATACGGCCGGGTAATCTCTCTGCGCGGCTTCCAACATCGCCGTCATCAATCCCGTACCGATGCCGCAGCCGCGCCAATCAGACAACACGGCAATCGTCAGTTCCGGCGTCTCGTCATTCATATAACCATAACCCGGCTGCGCGGCGGTGAAGCGGCGAATCCAGACCGCGCCAATCGCATTGTCCGCAGCCGCGATGAATCCGCTGTCGCCCGCGCGTCCCCAGCCTGTGACGTAGCGCGCAATCTCAGGTTGTCGAACAATCTCACGCGGAAAGGGCGCAGCGCTGGGCGCGACGAACAGTGCTTCGTAAAGCATCTCCCACAAAAACGGTTCGTCGCGCGGTTCGATTTCCCAATAGCGAATACCAATGCGGTTGAATGACATGGCTACGAAAAGAGAGCGCCCTGATTTTCGTCTTTGCCTTCGGCGTATTCGGGCGGCGTCCAGAGATACGCTTCGAGTTTGCATTTGCCTTTGTCGTTGAACGTGATGCCTTCGGCTTCGAGCAAACGCTGTTGCAAATCAGGCGGCACGGTCAGTCCGGTCGTAGAAAGTCCACCTTGCGAATTGATGACGCGATGCCACGGGATGGCGCGGTCGTCTTTGGGTGTCGCATACATAAGGTTGCCGATGGCGCGCGCGTCGTAACCTTCGCCCAGCACGCGCGCCACCAAGCCGTAAGTCATCAGCCGTCCACGCGGAATGCGCAAGACGAGTTCGTACGCGCGTTCGCGGAAACTGGGTTCGTCGCGCGGTCGCGTTTTGACAGTGTTACTGATGAGTTTATTTTTACGGTCTGCCATCGTTTTGTTTTCCTGGGTACGCACCGCCTCCGGCGTGCGTACCCAGGTGTCTGGCTAGCCGAACAGCGGCGGAATGTCGTTGCCCAACAA
>JABFSD010000897.1 GCA_013140935.1 Acidobacteriota bacterium | reverse complement strand
CAACAATCTGGCGAATGATTCCAAACACCAAAAGATGCTGCGCGAAATGCGGGCTGCACTCGATAAATGGATCATCGAAACCAAAGACCTCGGAGAATTACCTGAAACCGAACTCATCAAACGCGGCATTGTGAAAGACGTGCTGAAAGGCGGCTATGACCAACGTCAAAAACAGTGACGCAGGTTTTAAGCACGTCACGATTGTTGGTTGTGGATTGCTCGGCGGTTCATTTGCGTTGGCTTTGCGGCGCAGCGGATTCACCGGACGGATTACGGCTTGTGGCGGGAAGCGTTCGCCTCAACTGGCCGTTGAGCGTGGCGTAGCCGATGCGCTCGAAACCAGTTTCGACACGAACCAACCTTGTGAAGCCGATCTTGTCTTCTTAGCTGCGCCCATCAGCGGCATTCTTGATTTCCTGAAAACCAAAGGACACTTGCTGAAAGCAGGAGCGCTGGTAACGGACGCGGGCAGCACGAAAGCTGAAATTTGTCGTGCCGCTCAAATTGCCTTGCCTGCGCACGTAGCCTTTATCGGCGGGCATCCGATGGCGGGCAAAGAGCATACAGGCGTTGAGTATTCTGACGCGCATCTGTTTGAACGGGCGACATGGGCGTTAATGGAAGAGCATAGAGCGACAGATGAACAGTTCAAGAGATTGCGAAATTTGATCGTCAGTTTTGGCGCACGGGCATTGGTCACTACGCCTGAGCGTCACGATGCGGCTGTTGCACTTATCAGCCATTTACCACAACTGGTGGCTTCGACTCTGGCGATATTGTTGGATGGTAAACACGACGGCTCAGTCGCGGAACGTGCTTTGGCTCAACAACTGACTGCGACTGGCTGGCGCGATATGACGCGTCTGGCAGGCAGTTCGTTTAGCGTCTGGCGCGACATCGTGATGACCAATCAGCCGAATGTGACACAAGCGTTGAGTTTGTTGATTGCCGAGTTGCAGAACTTGCAAGAAGCGTTGGCGCAACGCGATTACAACGCCGTGCAGGATTTATTCAAGGCGGCAAATCGTTCGGTTGAAGAACACCGTGCGATTCGGTTGAATGCCTTTGAAAAGCTTTAAGAAGGGTTGTTGGTGATATGAATGAAGACCCGGTAGTCCGCTTTGCAGGGGGAGTATTTTTATTAGTTGGTGTGTTAGTGCGTTATTTGCTAACAACGACACTGTTGGAGCTTGATCGTCGGACTGGCTATCACTTATATAAAAATGCGCCAAACGAGCAAGTTGGAATTCAACGTGCCAGAAAATTTTATAGATTGTTTGGATTCTTGTTTGCCGTCATCGGAGCATTAGGGATCATCCTAGCTAATAAGGATTATTTACAGGCGATTTTCCTAAGAACTCCCGGCAACTAACCCAGATCGCCTTAATTTATTGTTGAAGGACAATGCATGAATCTGTTTGAAGAACTTTCCTGGCGTGGCTTGGTTCACGACCAAACGGCTGAAGTTGCCGAAACGCTTAGCAAAGAAAAACTGACGGCTTACATAGGCTTTGATCCGACGGCAGCGAGCCTGCACGTAGGTTCGCTCTTACCCATGATGGCTTTGGCGCGCCTGCAACGATTCGGCCATTCGCCGATTGCGATTGCGGGCGGCGGCACCGGAATGATTGGCGACCCCAGCGGCAAGACCAAAGAACGGCAGTTGCTCTCACCCGAACAAATCGAACTAAACCTCATCGGCATCAAAGAACAACTCAGTCGCGTGTTGGATTTTGAAACGACGACGAATCCTGCGCGCATCATCAATAATGCCGATTGGCTGACCAAGATTTCGCTCATAGATTTCATGCGCGACATTGGCAAGCATTTCACGGTCAATTCGATGTTGGCGAAAGAGTCAATCAAGCGTCGGCTCGAATCGGACGAAGGCATTTCGTTTACCGAATTTACTTATCCGCTGTTGCAGGCTTATGACTTTTTGGTTTTGTACGACAAGCACAAATGCACCTTGCAACTCGGCGGCAGCGATCAATGGGGCAACATTCTCGCGGGCGTTGATTTGGTTCGACGGTTGCGCTCAGCGAAAGCGCACGGCTTGACCATGCCGCTCGTGACGACTTCGGCGGGCGTCAAATTCGGCAAGACCGAAGCGGGCGCGGTGTGGCTCGATGCCAAGCTGACTTCGCCTTATCGCTTTTATCAGTTCTGGCTCAACACCGATGACCGCGACGCGGTGCGTTATCTGAATTACTTCACCTGGCTGACGCGCGAACAACTCGCTGAACTCGCTGAGGCACTGCAAACACAGCCCGAAAAGCGCGAAGCCCAACGCAGGCTCGCCAGCGAAGTCACACGGTTGGTTCACGGTGAAGTCGCCTTGCAAGGCGCGTTGCAAGCCTCTGAAGTTTTGTTCGGCAAGGAACTCACCGGCCTGAGCGCGAACGACCTACTCGACATTTTCAACGAAGTGCCTTCGACTGAACTCGCCAACGCGCAACTCGCCGAACGTCCGTTGCCGTTGTCTGAATTGCTAGTGACGACAGGCGTTGCGCCTTCTAAAAACGAAGCGAAGAAATTGCTGCAAGGCAATGGCATCTGCGTCAACAACGTGCGCGTGAGTGAAGTTCAGCGTGCGATTACGGCGGAAGATTTCATTGACCGGCAAGTGTTGGTGCTTCGCAAAGGCGCGAAGAACTACCACGTAGTTAAACTGATTGGCTAATTCAAAAGGAGATCGTTATGCGATTAGCAAAACAATTTATTGTATGCGGTTTTTTCACGATTGCATTGATGCTCGCGTCAGTGTCAGCGCAAACCAAACGTGGCATCACCGAAACGGACTTATTCAAATTCAACTGGATCGCCGACCCGCAAATTTCGCCCGACGGCGCGCGTGTCGTTTTCACCAAAGTCTGGGTCAATCAGAAAGCAGATCGCTATGACACAGCTTTGTGGGTGGTTTCGATAAAGGGCGGCGATGCGCGGCAATTGACCGCCGGACCGCGCGACGCTTCGCCGCGTTGGTCGCCTGATGGCAAGACGCTCGCGTTCATTCGTTCGGCTGAGAAAGAAGGCAAGCCGCAACCGCCGCAAATCTTTTTGCTGTCGCTCGACGGCGGTGAAGCCCAGCCCATCACCGACTTGCCGCGCGGCGCGGGCGCATTCGAATGGTCGCCCGACGGTAAGACGATTGCATTCACGAGTTCGGATGACGGCAAGCTGACGACGGAAAGCGGCGAAAAGCCTGAGCGTGTCAGCGACGTGCGCGTTATCAACAAGGCGACGTATCGTTCAAACGGCCCCGGCTATCTCAATCCGAAAGTGCATTCGCACATCTGGACGATTGCGGTGGCAAGTGGAAGCAAGCCCAAACAACTGACGAAAGGGAATTGGGACGAAAGCGCGGTGCAATGGTCGCCTGACGGTACGCGGTTGTATTTCGCGTCGCGCCGTGTCGCCGAGGCCTATTACGAACAGCCGCGTTCCGATGTTTATTCGATTGATCTGAACGGCGGCGACGAAAAGAAAGTATTGTCGTTTGAAGGCGGCATGCGCGGCTTTGAATTCAGCCACGACGGCAAGCGCATCGCGTTTGGCGGTTCGCTTTCGACCGTGCCCGTGCTTTCATACAAGCAGCCTGATTTATTCGTCAGCGATTGGACGACGACGAAAAATCTGACTGAAGGTTTTGATTTCGATATTGGTGGCGGCATCGGCGGCGATCAATCGGCTCCGCGTGGCGGCGGTGGCAGCAGTGCGATTTGGAGCAGCGACGACAAGACGCTCATCGTCAACGTTGCCGAACAAGGACGCGCCAATCTCAAACGTATTGACGTGGCGACGGGCAAGGTCACGCCGCTCACCAGCGGCGATCACGCGATTCAATCATTCAGCGCGACGCCCGATGCGTCGAAACTCGCCGTGCTGATTTCGAGTTCGGTCAATGTTCACGATCTGTTTTTGCTCGACGCCGCGACGGGCAAGCTGACGCAATTGACCGACATCAACAAAGAGCTTTTTGCGCAACTCAACCTCACGCATCCCGAAGAGATTTGGTACACCAGCTTTGACGGCAAGCGGGTTCAAGGCTGGATTCAGAAACCGCCCAACTTTGACGCGATAAAAAAATATCCCTCCATCCTCGAAATTCACGGCGGGCCGCATTC
>JABFSD010001042.1 GCA_013140935.1 Acidobacteriota bacterium | reverse complement strand
ATCATAGGGTTAGAGGTCTTCCCTGTGATCCCCGTGTCCCCCGTGGCGGATTGGATTTCGTCGTTAAACTAATTCTTCAAAGACCATCAGTCTGTGCTACTCCAACCCAAATAGGAGAAACATTATGAACAGGCAAAAACTGGCCTGCTTAGGCTTCGTGTTGTCAATTTTCGCAATCCTGTCGGTCACCCGCGTAGCCGCGCAAGACGGCTTGCCCGTTGGCTGGATGAAGACTGGCGGCAAGCCAGCCAATTACGACATGACCGTAGACACGTCGGTCAAACACGGCGGACAGGCCAGCGCCTCTCTGCAATTCGTCGGCAAACTGCCGGATGGCAACACCGTGTTGATGCAGCAATTCAAGCCGGATGCTTATCGCGGCAAGCGGTTGCGCATGTCGGCGTGGGTCAAGACCGAAAAGGCTGAAGACCGCGCGCAATTGTGGCTGCGGATTGATGCGGTCAAGAACACGCCGGGCTTTGACAATATGAACAACCGGCGCATCACGGGCGTCACCGATTGGCGGCGTTATGAACTCGTGCTGGATGTGCCGAACGAGACGATCAACATTGCGTTTGGCGCGATGTCGTTCGGCACGGGGCGCGTGTGGGTAGACGATTTCGCCTTTGACGTAGTCGGTAATGACGTAGCCGTTACTGATATGAATACGCCCGAACAGCGCGCGCGTGAAGTAGACAACAGTTGGATGCTCGCGTCGAAATTTCCGGCGGCGCCCGTCAATCTGGATTTTGAAGGCGGCGCGAATCCGGTGAGAAAGCCGGTGGCGATCAATCCGAAAGTGTTAGACGACTATGTGGGCTACTATGAAATTCAGGGCTTCGTCGGCGGCGTGCGGCGCAAGGGCGACGCCTTGATAATGGATAGCGATAGCGGATCGCCTGAGCAAGTTTATCCACTCTCTGAGTCGGAATTCTTTTTCAAAGGCGCGCCGGGTTCGCTGCGTTTTGCCCGCGATGCACAAGGCAAAGTCACCGAGGTCGTAGCCAATATGTCGGGCGGCGAACGTCATGTGAAGCGCATTGATCTGGCCGCTGCCAAACCACGCGGCGAACAAATCATGGCCGCCGCCTGGAAAGCCAAGGGCGGACTCGACAAACTCAAAGGCGTTCACAACATCTGGCACGACGGCGAACGCATTCAGCCGGGACAGCCGACGACGACGTTCGATTTATACATTTCAGAAAACAATCAGTCGTTCTCTGAGAACCGCAACGCCGACGGCAAGTTCGTCAGCAAAACCACTGCGGACGGCAAAAACGGCTGGACGTATGACGGCGTCAGCAAAAACGCTCACGATCTCGCGCGCCTTACCAACTCGCGTTATCACTGGCAATTCGTCTGGCTCGAGGTCTCGTTGTTGCCCTTCGCGGGCGCGACGATGGAAACGTATGCGCTGGACGATGGAACGTTTGAAAGCAAACCCGTTGACCGCGTGTTGGTCATTGTTAAAGAGGGCGTCAAAGACGGTGAGTGGGAAGGCAAATACATTTTGCATTTCGACAAGCAAACGCATTTGCTGCGCCGCATCACCGCCACCAATCCGAATGGTCGGACGGATTACGCTTATGACGACTACTTCGACGTGAACGGCGTCAAGCTCGCGGGACTGGCCGTCATCAATTCGGCTGGCGGGAAATACTCGATCAAGATCAGCAACTACAAGCTCAACGCGGGCCTCGGTGCCGACAGACTCGCCACCGATGCCAACAACAACAGCCCTGAAGCGCAACTCATTCTCAAACAGGAAGAAGCCTGGCGGCTGGCGCGTTTGAACAACGACGTCGCCGCCCTCAAACAACTGGTGTCGGAAGATTATGTCGGCACGAATCAATTCGGCGAGCGGCGCAACAAGGCCGGGCTCTTGCAATTGTTCGCGCCCGGCAACATCAAAATACTTTCGTTCACGGTGGACCAATCCATCGTGCGGGTGAGCGGCGACACGGCTACTGTGAATGGCGAACATACTTCGCAATTGTCCGGCCAATCGTTGAGCCATCAGTTTTACACCCACGTCTGGATCAAACGCGACGGACGCTGGCAATTGTTGTCGAATACGCAATTCGTTGATCCGAATCAGAAGTAGCAAACACGTTATCACTCATCAGACGTGGCGCGGGCTTCAGCCTGCGCCACGCCACATGCACAAAAAGGAGAAACGTTATGAACAGGCAAAAACTGGCCTGCTTAGGCTTCGTGTTGTCAATTTTCGTTTGCGTGAGCAGTGCTTATGCACAAGAAGCGGGCGAACGGTCACACGCGCAACAGGTCAAACGCCGCATAGCGCAATTGTTATTGCCGCCTGCCAACGACAGCGCGCAACCTGACGTAATCGAACCGCCCCCCTTGCTCGTCAGCAACCCCGAACAAGCTGACATTCCGCTCGGCGCTTACGTCACGGTTTTGCCCGAAACCGTGATGGTAGGCATGCGCGCTTATTTCGGCGGCGAATATGAATTGAACTTGCTGGCAGGTGGGCGTTACCGGCTGTTGCGCAACGGCACTTTCGTTGACGACAGCGGCACTTACACCGTCACGGGCGATCAGATTCAATTCAACAACCCTACGCCCAATGCGGTGCTGGGCAACGGATGTACGGCGGGCACTTACCACTGGCAACTGCAAGGCGCACGACTGACGTTGACGGCGATGAATGAAGCCTGCGAAAGGCGGCGCGTTGAAATCACCACGCAACCGCTTTATCGCCGTGATCCGGCAGCGGCGCTGTGGCGACAGATCGGCCCCGAAGGCGGCGGTGTCAACGTGCTGTTCGCCAATGGCACGACGCTTTATGCGGCAGTGCGCGGCGATGGCGTGCATCGTTCGACCGACAACGGGCAAACGTGGACGCGCAGCCTGGGCATCGGCGGATATGACACGCTGGCGCTGACAACGTTCAACGGCAATCTCTTGGCCGGCGTCAACTTCGGCCAGATTTTTATCTCGACCGATGCGGGACAGACTTGGGAATTCACCAACAACGGTGGGGCTAATGGCCCTGACATTCGTGATTTTGCCGCCGTCGGCGCGAACCTATTCGCAGCGACGGCGGGTGGCGGCGTGTTGGTTTCGACCAATGGGGGCCGCGTCTGGGCCAAAGCCGCCAGCGCCGGTTTGACGAACCAACGAGTCAATGCACTGGCGGTGATCGGCACGAATCTCTTTGCCGCGACGGCGGCGGGCGTCTTTCGTTCGGCAGACAATGCCCAAACGTGGACGGCGGTCAACACAGGTTTGAGCATCACGAACATTGCTACGCTGGCGGTGAGCGGCACACGCTTGCTCGCGGGCAGCGGCGTAAGCAATGGAGCCAATGAAGTTTTCGTTTCAAACAACAACGGCGATGCGTGGAGCGTGTTCGGCAACGGACTGGCGGGCCTGGGCGCGAACGGCACCGCGCTTTACAAACTGGTCGTAAATGGCGACCGCTTGTTAGCCACCGCGAGCGGAGGCTTGCTCATCAACGACGGCGGTACGTGGCAGCGCCGGTTTTTGAATTTGCCCGCGAACGCCTTTCGCGGCTTGGCCGTAAGCGGCACGCAGTTGGTCGCGGGTTCGCTTTATTACGGCGTCTATCGTTCAACCGATGGCGGACAAAATTGGAGCGCGTCAAACACCGGCTTGCGTTCGCGCACTGTGTGGGATTCGTTGAAAGCGGGCGCGACGCTTTATGCCGGAGTCGAAGACGGCCTGTTCGCTTCGCCTGACGAAGGCCGCTCCTGGACGCGCGTCAACTTGAGCCAAATCACAGGCGTCAACGCATTGCGCAGTTACAACCAACGCCTTTATGCCGGAACCGATGACGGCGTTTATGTTTCTGCCGACGGCCAAACCTGGTTGCTGGGCAACGGACTCGACAGCGGCGTTTCTTTCCTGGCTGCGAGCGGTACGACGATCTTTGCCGGAACTTATGGCGACGGCGTTTTTCGTTCGACTGACGGCGGCGTGAACTGGACGGCGGTCAACACAGGACTGACGAACAAAAGTGTTTGGGCGCTGACGACCATTGGCACGAACGTTTTTGCGGGCACCGAAGGCGGCGGCGTCTTTCGTTCAACTGACAGCGGCGCAAACTGGACTGAGGTCAACACCGGTTTGCCTCGTGACGGC
>JABFSD010000666.1 GCA_013140935.1 Acidobacteriota bacterium | reverse complement strand
TCGGTTCGTTGCTATCAGAAGGCACGACCGTGCGCCTCTCTGGCGAAGACGTAGGCCGCGGCACGTTCAGCCAGCGCCACGCGATTATGTACGACACGAAAACCGGCGAGCCGTGGATTCCGCTCGAAGCGCTCATGCAAAACGGCGCGCGGCTTGATGTGTTTGACAGTTCGCTCTCAGAGTTCGGCGTGCTGGGTTATGAGTATGGTTATTCGGTCATTGCGCGCGACGCACTTACGATGTGGGAAGCGCAATTCGGCGATTTCGCCAACGGCGCGCAAGTCATCATTGACCAGTTCATCGCGCCCGGCGAAGACAAGTGGAAGCAAACCTGTCGTCTCGTAATGTTGTTGCCCCACGGTTACGAAGGCCAAGGCCCCGAACATTCCAGCGCGCGGCTCGAACGTTATTTGCAGCTTTGTGCCGAAAACAACATGCAAGTCTGCTATCCAACGACGCCCGCGCAATACTTTCATTTGTTGCGGCGTCAGGTGAAGCAGGAAACGCTACGGCCTTTAGTTGTTATGTCGCCCAAGAGTTTGCTGCGCCTGCCGCAAGCCGTGTCGTCGTTGGATGAATTCACTTCAGGCGGATTCCAACCCGTCATCGGTGACGCCGTTGATCCCGCCAACGTCGAGCGCGTCCTGATTTGCAGCGGCAAGACTTATTACGACCTGCAAGCTGAACGCGAAAAGCGCGGCGAGACTCGCATCGCCATCCTGCGCCTTGAACAGTTTTATCCTTTCCCTGAAACGTTGCTGAAAGATTGGCTGACCAGATATACCCGCGCCCACGACATCTTTTGGGTGCAGGAAGAACCCCGCAACATGGGTGGCTGGTGGTTTATGCGCTCGCGGCTTGAGGCGTTGACGCGCGCCGTGCAAGAGCTTCGTTATGTAGGCCGCACGGCGAGCGCCAGTCCGGCCACGGGGTCTTATACGTTGCACGGATTGGAGCAACAGCAATTCATTCAAGAGGCGATGAATTTGTAGGCCATGAATCAAGCTGACTATGACAGCCCGTGGAAAGACGTACTCGACCTTTTCTTTGAGGCCGCAGTGGAGTTCTTCTTTCCCGCTGCCCACGCGCAAATTGATTGGTTGCGCGGCTATGAGTTTCTCGACAAGGAATTGCAAAAGATCACCGCCGACGCCGCCCTCGGACGCCGCGTAGCCGACAAACTCGTTAAGGTCTGGCTCAAGACCGGACAGGAATTTCGGGTTTTGCTTCACGTCGAAGTGCAAGGCCAGCGCGAGACTGATTTCGCCACACGGGTTTACGTTTACAACTTTCGCATCTTTGACCGCTTCAACGCGCCGGTCGCCAGCTTCGTGATGTTGACCGACGATGAGCGGAACTGGCGGCCTGCCGAATATCAGACGGAATTGCTGGGCACTAAATTGCGATTCGAGTTTCCCACCGCCAAGGTGCTTGATTACGGCGCACGCTGGGATGAATTGGAACAAAGCGACAACCCATTCGCCGTCATCGTACAAGCGCAATTGACGGCCTTGCGCACCCGCGACAATCCGCAAGAGCGGTTACAATCGAAATGGCAACTGACGCGGCGGCTTTATGAACGCGGTTTCAGCAAACGAGCGGTTATCGGGTTGTACCGCTTTCTCGATTGGGTGCTGACTTTGCCGGATGATTTGGCCGGCGAGTTTGAAGTGAAACTGACGGAATATGAGGAGCAACAAAAAATGAAATACGTGACTTCAATTGAACGGCATGGAATCGAAAAAGGCATTCAGCGAGGCCTTAAAATGGGAGTGGTGGATACTGCATTGCGGCAATTGCAACGGCGGTTCGGCGCGCTGGATGAGGCTACGCAATCGCAGATCAACGCGCTACCGCTGGAACAAGCCCAGGAACTGACTGTCGCCGTGTTGGATTTTAGCGCCGTGACCGATTTGAAGGCGTGGTTGCAACAACATCCTTTGGTGGCCGAAACAGCGGGCGTGTTAGAGGCGCGCAATTAGCCATGCAATTGTCTTACGCGCAAATCCCGCGCCGTCCGGTAAATCTTATGAACCTCAAAGACACCTTTCGTTTCGTCGCGCCCAGCGTACGCGACGCGGCGCTCAACACGGCTGCGCAATTGAATAATTTGGGAATTCGCCACGCGCTGGCGGGCGGTTTGGCCGTAGGCGCGCATGGTTACGTGCGCGCCACCACCGACGTAGACTTTCTGGTCGGAGAAGAAGCCTTCGATCATCAAGGCGTCATCGTGGCTTTCAAAGCCGGCGTACCCATCGAAGTCAACGGCATTCGCATTGATTATCTTTCGCCCACCGCGCTCGGCACGCAATTGGAAGACGTACTCAATCAACCAACGATGAGCGAAGGTCTCGCTGTCGTCTCACTCGAAGCGCTCGTTTACATGAAGCTCGTCGCCAAACGTCGCAAAGACCTCTTGGATGTTGTCGAGTTACTCAAAGCCGGAGCTGATGTCACGAAGCTGAGAGCCTATCTCAAGCGATACGCTGCAGATTTGTTGCCGTTGTTTGAAGAGTTGGCGAATGAAGCGTTGACTGATTGATACAGCAAGCACAAGGAAAGCCAAGCCGATTATGATAGCCCGTGGAAAGACGTACTCGACCTATTCTTTGAGGCCGCGTTCGAGTTCTTTTTTCCGGCAGCACACGCGCAGATTGATTGGGCGCGCGGCTATGAGTTTCTCGACAAGGAACTGCAAAAGATTACGGCGGACGCCGCGCTCGGTCGCCGCACCGTAGACAAATTGGTCAAGGTCTGGCTCAAGGATGGACAGGAATTTGGAGTCTTGTTGCATGTCGAAGTGCAAGGCCAACGCGAGGCTGATTTTGAATACCGGATTTATGTTTATCACTACCGCAGCCAAGACCGCTTCAACCTCCCCGTAGCCAGCTTCGTCATTCTGACGGATGAAGCGGAGAACTGGCGGCCTACCGTTTATCAAACCGAATTGCTGGGTACGGAAGTGCGGCTTAAATTTTCCCCCGCGAAGCTGTTAGACTACCTCCAGCGTTGGGAAGAGTTGGAACACAGCACGAACCCTTTCGCCGTAGTGGTGCAAGCACACTTGATCGCGTTGCAAACGCGGAGCGACGAGCCTGGGCGATTGCAACGAAAGCTCGCGCTGACCAAGCAGTTATACAAACGCGGCTTCAGCAAAGAGACCATCATCGGGCTGTATCGTTTTCTGGAATGGGTGCTGGTGCTGTCGCCGCCGCTGGCGTTGGAATATGAAGATAAACTGATTGAATTCGAGGAGGAACAGAAGATGCAATACGTAACAAACATCGAACGTCGCGGTATCGCGAAGGGACTACAACAAGGCAGCGTCGGCATCGTCTTGCGGATGTTGCAAGGCCGCTTCGGCGCGCTGGATGAGACGACGCAGGCGCACCTACGCGCGTTGCCGCTGGCGGAAATCGAAGCCCTGAGCGATGTGCTTTACGGCTTTGCCTCGCGCGAAGAATTCGTGGAATGGTTGCAACAACACCTGCCGCTCACCGCTTCGCCCGTGAGCTTGCCTGAAGTGGATTAGGTTCCCAACACTCGCGACCGTCATGCAGCAAGATCAAGATTCCGAACTCAAGGTATTTATTTCATCGCGTAACAAAAATCGTCATGCGGTCGAGTGATTCCGGGTATGGATTCCACGACCAACTCAGCGACGTTTATCGAAAACTTACCAGGCTTGAATCGAAAGAGCTTACACGCCCGACCGCGCTTTTTTGGGTTCGTTCCTGACGGTCTGTTACATTGACGCGCCCTGCACCTTTGCGCCGGGCCATCACTTTATGGAAAACATCGAAAAACTCGAAGGCCGTTTGTGGGAGGCCGCCGATCAGTTGCGCGCCAATTCAAAGCTGACCTCGACCGAATATTACCTGCCTGTGCTGGGGCTGATTTTTTTGCGGCACGCTTATAACCGCTTTCTGGTCGTAGAAGCCGAAATCAAAAAGTCGCTGCCCGTGCGCGGCAGTCAAACCCGCGCCGTCATCAAAGACGATTTCATCCGCAAAGGTGCGCTCTTTTTGCCTGACACGGCGCGTTATCAATACTTGCTTGACCTGCCCGCCGATCAAGACAAAGGCCGCGCGATTGTCGCGGCGATGGAAGCCATCGAAACCGCACACGAC
>JABFSD010001090.1 GCA_013140935.1 Acidobacteriota bacterium | reverse complement strand
GGCGTAGCCTGTGCCATTTCATCCAGCGTATTGACGTGCAACAACTTGAATTCTTCACCCGCCGCGATCACAAACGTTTGCCCTTCTTCGCTCAGGCAGAACAGCTTGCCGTTATAAGCCCACGGCGAAGTCGTGAACGCCGTCGCCGCCGGATCAATGCGCGTCTTGTAACTTTGCTTGCCCGTTTTCGCGTCGAAGCGCGTCAAGATGCCCGTCTCGGTCAGCGCGTATACGCCGCCTTCATAAATCAATTGCGTAGGCAGATAAGTCCCCGCGCGCGGTTGCGACCACGCGACGTATTCGTTCGCCGTCTCGCCTTTGGGCAGTGTGATGTCGCCTTTCGCACCGGGACGCACAGCCGCCAGCATCGCGCCGCGTCCGCCGTTGACGTAAAGCAAACCGTCAGAAGCAAAAGGCATGGGAATCGGAGCGCCAGACATGCCGCCCATCCGCCACAACTCTTTGCCCGCGAGGTCATAGCTCACAACGAATTCGGGGCCGACTGCGACGATCTCAGTGCGCAGCGCATGCCGCCAGACATAAGGTGTCACCCACGCCGAACGCCTGCCTTTAGGGCCGATCTCTCGAGTCGTACGCCAAATTTCTTTGCCCGTTTGTTTGTCAAAGGCCGCAAGGAATTGCTGCTTCTCGTTGTCATTCAAGATCACGAGCAGGTTGTTCACCAACGCAGGCGAACTGCCCGTGCCGAAATCTAAATAGATCGGATTGGCTTCGAGCGGCGTCGTCCAGACTTGCTTGCCTTTCAGATCGAAGGCCCACAAGCCCAGATTCGCTACGTAAAGATAAACGAGCTTGCCATCGGTCACCGGCGTCTCTGACGTAAAGCTATTCTTGCGATGCCGCCCGCCCGGCGGACGCCCCGTGAAAAATTCTTTCTGCCATTCAACCTTGCCGCTTTTGAGATCGAGGCAATAAAGCGCGTAATGCAGCGTGACTTCACTCGGCAATTCGATATCACGTTCGGTGACTTTCTCGATGATCTCTTTCATCGGCAGCCCCTTCTTTTGCATCTCCGCGACGTATTCGTTGCTGTATTCCGTCCCGATTTGCGGCGGCTTCGACTTGCCGTCGGTCACGGCGGTTGTGACGAATACTTTGTTGCCGATGACTACGGGCGAAGACCAGCCGCGACCGGGCAGCGCCTGCGACCACTCTACGTTTTCAGTTTTTGACCAGCGTTCGGCCAGCCGCGCGTGCTTGCCTACGGGATTCGATTCCGGCCCGCGAAACTGCGGCCACGCGAGGTCTTGCCCACCAATGGTGGTGCTAACGGTGAGCGAAGCCAGCAACAGCATCACCATCGTCACGATGCGGTACGGGAAGCTATGGTTACTGCTTTTCGCACGGCATCGCGTGCTATCGGTCATTGTCATCAAAATTTGGTAGTTCATTGCCAATCGTATTCACAACCTAATCAATCGTGCGCTTGACGTAGTGAAACGCTCACAAGTAATGGAAAAAGGGAGGCCAACCGTGAATCGGCGGCCTCCCTCTCAAACGCTCAAACGATGACACGTTGCCAGCGAGTCTTACTTTTTCTTCGCCGACCACGTACCCGAAAAGCCTGAGAACTCCCACTTGCCGCCCATTTCGCCGGGCTTGATCGTGCCTTTCAGCGGAATGGGGCCGTTGCCTTGATAGGCCGCGTTGAACGTCACGTTTTCGCCTTCAATTTTGACATCGGTGACGGTCATATCGCCGGCGTTAGGGACTTCGACTTTATATTTGTCGCCGTCCTTTTTCAGCATGATGACGAAAGGCAATTCGCCTTGTCCTTCGGCTACGACTTTGAAATCGTAAGTGCCTTCGAGGCTCGCCGCTGAAGCTGCCGTTGCCGCAGGCGCTGTTGCTACCGGAGCCGCTTTGCTCGCTGCCATCGCCCCTTTCTTCGTCGCCTCGAACGTGCCTTTCAT
The DNA here is from genome assembly GCA_013140935.1 of Acidobacteriota bacterium. Taxonomy (GTDB): domain Bacteria; phylum Acidobacteriota; class Blastocatellia; order RBC074; family RBC074; genus JACPYM01. Next base: position 2,203 of record JABFSD010001090.1, on the reverse strand, counting down.
ATCGCCCGCCGTCCAGTTGCCGGCCATCTTTTCGCCGACGAGTTTGCCTTTGAGTTCAACGGTCGTACCGCCCGCGTCAGCCGTGACGTTGACGTTGTTATCGGCGTCAACGGTGATCTTGCTCACCGTGAGCGGAATCGGCGAATCCTTGATTTCGCACATCCATTGGTCGCCGTTTTTCTTGATGACCATGACATAGGTGATTGTGCCGAGTTCGGCGCTGGTCGAACTGGTGGCGTATTCGCCTTCGACCGGATGGCCTTGCGCCAGCGCCGCGACCGACATCATCGCCGCGACCACGCACGCCAACACAACACTAAAAAACTTGCTGGTGAATTTCGACATTCTGACTTCTCCTCTTTGTGATAAGGGTTAGGTTTTTCCCGCGCGGCAAGGTTTCATCGTCTTGCCGCAAACTTGATAGGGGATGGGTTCGCGGAACGCTCTGTGGTGTTGGGGAACGGCGCTCTCTCGTTTCGTGACTCGCACTGGCGTTGCAAAAACGGCGTCACTCTAATGCGCGCGTGCCGCTCTGACAAGCGACACAGGTAGCGCGGACTTCAGTCGGCGCACGTGGTGCGGACTTCAGTCCGCACAGTATTTCAACCGGAAGCCTTGTCGCGCCGACTAAAGTCCGCGCCACGTGCGCCGACTGAAGTCCGCGCTACGTTTTGCCATTCATAAAGTTTGGTCAACGCTTCAACCGGAGTGAGTTGGTTGAGGTCGAGTTGCAACAACTGTTGCGCCAAGCCGTCGCGCGAGGCTTTGAACGCAGCTTTGCTCGGCGCTTGGGCTTCGTGTTGTTTGAGCAACTCTTCGGCGCGGCGAATGACGGGCTTGGGCAAGCCCGCGAGTTGGGCTACGTAAATGCCGAAGCTCTTTTCGGCTTTGCCTTCGGCGATCTTGTGCAAGTACTCAACCTGATTGCCGCGCTCTTTGACCGTCAGGTGATAATTGCGCACGCGCGGCAAATAGTCCGCCGCGTCAGTCAATTCGTGATAGTGCGTAGCAAACAGCGTCTTGGCCGCAATCGCCGGATTGTTGTGCAGGTATTCAATCACCGCCCGCGCAATCGAAAGCCCGTCGGCTGTTGCGGTGCCGCGTCCGATTTCATCCAGCAAAATCAAACTGCGCGGCGTGGCTTGTTGCAAAATCTGCGCGGTCTCGATCATCTCGACCATGAAGCTCGAATGCCCGCGCAAGGTGTAATCGTGCAAACCTACGCGGGTGAAGATGCGATCTACGATGCCGAGCGTCGCCGCTTCAGCCGGTACGAAACTGCCGATTTGCGCGAGCAAACAGATCAACGCGACCTGGCGCAGATAAACTGACTTGCCCGCCATATTCGGCGCGGTGATGAGTTTGATTTGAATGTCACGACTGTCGAGCGCGGTGTCATTGGGAACGAAATGACGACGGTCATCCAAACGCTGTTCGATCATGGGATGTCGTCCCGCGTGAATGGTGAGCGCGTCGCCTTCGTTCAACACCGGCCTGACGTAACCATACCGCGCGGCGGCTTCGGCCAGCGCGCAACTCAGATCAATGTTTGCAATGCCTGCGGCGATGTGCGCGATGCGTTCGGCGTGGCGGCTGATCTCGGCGCAGACTTGCCGATACAAAGTGGTTTCGAGTTCGACGAGGCGTTCGCTGGCGTTGGCGATGAGCGTCTCGTGTTCTTTGAGTTCGAGCGTATAAAACCGTTCGGCGTTGGTGAGCGTTTGTTTGCGAATGTAATCGCTCGGCGCGAGGTGCAAATTCGGCTTGGTGATTTCGATGTAATAACCGAAGACCTTGTTATATCCGACCTTCAACGAACGAATGCCGTTGCGTTCTTTCTCGCGCGTCTCGAAGCGCGCCAGAAAGTCTTTGCCGCCCGACAACACATCGCGCAAGTCGTCTAACTCTTTTGAGAATCCGGCGCGAATGATTTGCCCGCGTTCAAAGTCAGAAGGCGGACGATCAGTAATCGCGCGGCTCACGTAATCAACCAGATCGGCGCAATCTTTCAACGGCTTGCTGAAACCGATGGGAGCCTTGTGCTTTTCGAGCGCGGCGCGCAAGGCGGGTGCGTGACGGAGGCTGCGCGCGAGCGTGACGACTTCCATCGGCACGGCGAGCTTGCGGCGAATGCGGCCGAGCAAACGTTCGAGGTCTAAAATTTCAGACAAAGTCTCACGCAGCTTTTCGCGCAAGGCCGTAC
>JABFSD010001027.1 GCA_013140935.1 Acidobacteriota bacterium | reverse complement strand
GCGCCCGCGCCCGCCGCGTTGAACAGCAATCTGACTTATACCTTGCGCGTCACCAATAACGGCGAACTCAATGCCACTAACGTAAGGTTGAATGACGTGCTGCCCAGCGGCGCGACGTTTGTTTCGGTTGCGAGTTCGCAAGGCACTTGCACAGGTACGGCAACGGTGAATTGCAATCTGGGTAATCTGAATGTGGGTGCTGTGGCAACGGTGACGATTGTGATTCAACCGCCGGGGCGTTTGACCATCAGCAACGTCGCAGAAGTGACGGCCAATGAACCGGACGGCAACTTGCCGAACAATCGCGTAACGGTTGAAAGCAATGTCAATTTTTATGACCTCGCGGTATCAGTCGGGACTTCAAGCACGCGCGTCGCCCCAGGTGGCAAAGTTTATTATCTGGTCAATATCGCCAATCGTAACGGCGCACCGGTCAATGATGTCGTGTTGCGATTCACGCTGCCCAGCGGCCTGACCGTTGTCAGTTGCATACCTGAATTCGGCACCTGTGGCGGAACCGGCAACAATCGCACAGTCGCGATGGCTCAACTGGCAGCGCAACAATCACGCGCTGTCACGTTCACCGCGCTGGTCAACAATTCAACCACCGCAGGCAGCGAACTCATCGCCAATGCCGCCGTTGAGCCACTGGCAGCCGACGCGAACCCCGCGAATAACACTGCCACGGCGCGTTTCGCTGTCACTGCCGCGCCCTTGCTGGCCAAGGCGAACGGCAAAATCACTTACGCGATTTATAACGGTTTTGAAGCGGCTGCAAACGGAGCGTTCGAAATGAACGAAGACGGCAGCGCCCAGCGCCGTTTGCCTGATTTAGGTAGCGAAATCACCTGGTCGCCCGACGGCGCACGAGTCGCTTATTTCGTCTGGGAAGACCGCAGCACCAGCAACAATCTCTCGCTCTTCGTTTCGCCAATAGAGGGCACCAACAAGGTACGCCTCGCAGCGGATGCTTCGTTCGTGCAAGGCGGGCGTTTTTCGTGGTCGCCCGATGGAACCAAAATTGTTTATGTCACTTCGTCCAACCAATCGCTCGCCCTGGCGCAAACCGATGGCTCAGGCACGTTGGCGTTGCTCAATCTGCCGACCGGAGTGAGCGATCCTGATTGGTCGCCCGATGGTGAGCGGCTGGCCTTTATCAAACTCTCAGAGCTTTGGACGGTGAATCTCGACGGCACCGAACTCAAGCGACTCACGACGAACCGGCCTTTCACTAACGACACCGCCGCTCGTCCGCGCTGGTCGCCGGATGGAACCAAATTGCTGGTCACTTATCGTGGCAATACGCATCTGATGAATGCCGATGGCACGGGCCTTACGCGCGCTTTCAATGTGCTGTCATCCGGCCAGGCGGCGTGGTCGCCTGATGGCAAGAAAATCGTATTCGTCAGCCCTCGGCCGATCTATTCCATCAACTATGACGGAACCGACCTCAGGCAGTTGACGATGCCGCAATCTATCCATTCAGAGGGCTTCACGCCACACTGGCAACCGCTGCCCGCCAGCGGCAACGTCATGCCGCTACCCAACCTGTCGCTCGCCTCTATCACCGGGAAAGTTACTGACGAAGAGGGACTGCCTTTCGCCGCAGCGGTGCAAATCACCGGCACAGTCAGCGGCACGGCGACGCTCGGTGAACAAATAAATAACGCCGTCGGTCAATTCACTGGCGTTCGACTTTTGCGCGGCGGTAATTACACGCTGACGCCGCAACATCCGGCTTATCGTTTCGAACCCGTCAGTCGCACTTATAACAATCTGACGAGCGACATCACCGGTGCCGATTTCAAAGCGATCTTTCGCCCGCTGGCAATTCGCGGACGCATCACCGACAGCAACGGAGCGCCCATGTCAGGCGTTCCTATCAACATCTCTTCCACCTTTCCGCCGCAAACCGAGACGGATGAAAACGGCCATTATGCTTTCACGAATTTATTCGGCGGCGTGACTTATGGCATTTTCCCGACAGGCTACGGCACGATGACTTCCTTTGAACCGCGCTTCATTCAGTTCGATTCGTTAGACGAAAACAAAACGCTCAACTTCGTCGGACGCCGCGATACCTTTGAGGTCAACGGCATCGTGAAAACGGCGACGGGTAACCCCCTCGCGGGCGCGACCGTTACATTGTCGGGCAACAACACGACACGCACCGCGACGACTAACAATGAAGGGCAAGCCCGCTTTGCCGAGGTCACAGGCGGATTCGTTTACGCCTTGCGCGCCAGCCAAACCGGCGCGAGCTTCGCGCCCAGCGAACAGCGCATCATCATCAATCGTCCGACGAGCGTGACATTTTTTAGCGGCGCAACGACAGTCGCGGCGGTATCAGCCGCGAGCTATCGCGCCACTGACGTAACGGCGGGCGGCATCGTGGCGCTTTTCGGTACAGGCTTGGCGACAACGAGCAAGGCCGCTGCGACGCAACCTTTGCCCACTGAACTCGAAGGCGTCAGCGTAACAGCCTCTGCGCCAAACTTTGAAAAACCCTGTCCGTTGTTTTTCGTGTCGCCGCAACAAATTAATTTGCTGTTGCCCGCGCCTGATGCGCTTCAACTGCCACCCACAGAGTTGTCACTGACCGTACGCCGCGCAGGTGCCGTGGTTGCGGTCACTTATTTGCGAGTGCGCAGCTTTGCCCCGTCGCTGTTCAGTGCCAACGCTACCGGACAAGGTTTGGCTGCTGCTGTTGCGTTGCGCGTCAAGGCTGACGGCTCGCAGGTATATGAACCCATCACACGCTTCGACCCGATGCTCAATCGCCTCGTCCCCATTCCGCTCGACGTGAGCAATGCCCGCGAACAGGTCTTTCTCGTGCTGTTCGGCACAGGCATCGGCCCGCGGCTCTACTTCCGCAGCGAAGTATTCACCAGCATCGCCAACCAACCCTGTGAGGTTTTGTATGCAGGCCGACAAGGTACGCTCGAAGGACTTGATCAGGTGAATGTACTGTTGCCGCGCACGCTCGCCGGGCGCGGCGAAGCTGACATCGTCCTCACTACACCGGAAGGCGGAGCCGCCAACGTCGTGAAGGTCAATCTGAAATGACGCACGATTTTGCCCGACGTAATATGGTGACAGTCATGCACAAACACTTGGCATTCGGATTGGCGGCGACATTGCTTTTCTTCGGAGCATCTGTCGCCAATCCGCAATCTCAAATCTCAAATCCGCAACCCTTTCCGACCTTCACCGACATCGCCGCGCAAGCCGGACTCACGCATCCCAGCGTTTACGGCGACCCGGAAAAGAAACGCTACATCATCGAGACCAACGGATGCGGCACGGCATTTTACGATTACGACAACGACGGCTGGATGGACTTGCTGGTGTTGAGCGGTACGCGACTCGAACAAGATCAAGCCAACGCGCCGACCAATCGCCTTTATAAAAACAATCGCAACGGCACGTTCACTGATGTCACGGCCAAAGCCGGATTGACGCGCACCGGCTGGGCTTCGGGGCTTTGCATCGGCGATTACGACAACGACGGATTCGACGACCTGTTCATCACTTATTGGGGACAGAACGTGCTGTATAAAAACAACGGTAACGGCACGTTCAGCGATGTCACGGCGAAAACCAAACTCGGCTTTAACGAAACGCGGTGGGGGTCGGGTTGTACGTTTATTGATTTCGACCGCGACGGCGACCTTGATTTATATGTTTCGAACTACCTCAGCTTCGAGCTTAAGACCGCGCCTGTGCCCGGCGTAGGCGCGAACTGCGCGTGGAAAGGCATCCCCGTCAATTGCGGGCCGAAAGGTTTGCCTTTCGCGCGCAACTGGTTTTACCGAAATAACGGAGACGGAACATTCAGCGATGTCTCAGAAAAATCTGGCATCAGCAAAATCACTGCCCAAGCCGCTGGACGCTATCCGATGACGGCGGTCGCGGCGGATTTCGATCACGACGGCTGGCAGGATATTTACGTCGCGTGCGATTCGACGGCGAGCATTCTCTATCGCAACAATCACGACAATACGTTCACCGACATCGCGCTTGAGAGCGGCGCGGCTTATAACGAAGAAGGCCAGCCGCAAGCGGGCATGGGATTGGGCTTGGGCGATTACAATCACGACGGTTGGCTGGATATTTTCAAAACGCACTTTGCCGACGATA
>JABFSD010000526.1 GCA_013140935.1 Acidobacteriota bacterium | reverse complement strand
GTATTTATACGAGCCACATTCGCGGCGGATAGATCAACCCCGTAGACATTCCCAACGCGCCGTCGCGCATCGCCTGTTCAACCAGCTTGCGCATCATTCGTTGCTGCGCTTTTGACGGAGCGCCTTGCGCCAAGCCCATCGCCGACACGCGAACAGGGCCGTGCGGCACAAGCGTAGCCACATTCAACACCAATCCGTTTTCTCCTAAGCGATCAAGATATTCGCCTACGGTGCGCCACGGCCACGCGACTTGTTCGGGCGTCATCCAGGCATTCACGGCACGCAAAATGTTTTCGGCTTCAGTGTTGGCGACGGGCGCGCAGCCCAATCCGCAATTGCCGATGATCGTCGTCGTAATGCCTTGCGCCAGTTTGCAGCGCATCAACTCGGCTTGTCGTTCAGGCGCGAGCGGCAACAGCAGGTCTGCGTGCGAGTGCGGATCAATCAAGCCGGGCAGCAGCGTGAGTCCGTCGGCATTGATGGTTTGTTTGGCTTGGGCAGGGAATTTGCCGACAGCGGCAATGCGATTACCTTGGATGGCTACGTCGGCGGGATAAGCTGGCTGGCCTGTACCGTCAAAGATGAATGCGTTTTGGATGAGTACGTCAATAGTGCTCATGCGCAGTTCAATGTTTGAGGCGGCTTCGCCAGTAGTTTGGTTTACGGTGTAAGTGCATTACGGCGACGATGACAATTTGATTGGCTTCAACCTGATATACGATGCCATAAGGAAAGCGGCGAAGTAGGCGTCGGCGAAAGTCGTTCATATAAATCGCCCAAGCTAAGGGATGCTGTTGAATCTGGTCTAGGGCATATTCGACTTCATCGAGGAAGGCTTCTCCCAAGCTCACCTGTAAGGCTTTGTAGTTTGCCGTGGCGGCTTTGATCTCATCTTCGGCTTCGGAATAAATGGATAAAATCATTGTCGTAATTGCTCGCGGGCTTCTCTAAGAACATCGGCAGCGGGACGGCAAATTGCCTGACCGCTTCGAATTTCTGCGGCACGACGCTGCAATTCGTCGAACCAGAAAGCATCGGTTTCTTCTTCTTCTTCAGGTTGTTCGTCCAAACTGACGAGCAGGTTTTGCGCTAACCAGGCGCGGGCTGACACCGGAAGCGTCAGCAATTCGTTTTTCAGGCTTTCCATTTCTGTGACCACGTTGATTGCTCCTTTCTCACAGGTCTGTTATTTCTGCGCCGCATTTTCGTCGTCACCTTTCAAAAGTCAATCACCTGAGGAGAAACCATCATGCTTGCCCGCATCCTTTGTTTACTGTTCATAATTTCCATCGTTGCATTTGCAGATACCAACTGGCCGCAATTTCGCGGAGCCAATTCGCTCGGCACCCCCGACCCGAAAACCGAAGCCGCCTTGCCCGACAAATGGAGCAAGACCGAAAACGTCGCGTGGAAAACCGATGTCGCTGGTATGGGTTGGTCTTCGCCGATTGTGTGGGGTGGCAAAGTATTTCTGACTTCGGTCGTCAGCGATGCGCCGCAAGAAGCCGTCAAGAAAGGTTTGTATTTCGGCGGCGAACGTCCGATTCCAGCGGGCGAACATCGCTGGGTGGTATATTGCCTCGATTTCAAAACCGGCAAGCTGTTGTGGGAACGCGAAGTCTTGCGCGCCAAGCCTGCGTTTAATCGCCACTTGAAAAACAGCTACGCTTCGGAAACGCCCGTGACCGATGGCGAACGGGTTTACGCGCTGTTCGGCAATGTGGGCCTTTTCGTATTCGATATGAACGGCAAGCCCCTGTGGCAGCAAAAGATTGATTCAAAAAGCACGCGCTTCGGTTGGGGCACGGCGGCTTCGCCCGTAGTCTGGCAAGATCGTTTGTTCGTGTTGAACGACAACGAAGAGGCTTCGCATCTGGCGGCGCTCGACAAGAAAACCGGCAAAGAGTTGTGGCGCGCTGAACGCTGGAAGCAGACCAATTGGGCTACGCCATACATCTGGAACAGCGGCACGCGCGCTGAACTGATTGTGCCTGCGACGAAGCGCGTCATCTCTTATGACCCGCAAACCGGTAAAGAGTTGTGGACGTTCAGCGGCATGAGTTCGATTGCGATTCCTACGCCGTTTTCGGCTTTCGGGATGCTCTATGTTTCGTCTGGTTACGTGGGCGATCAATATCGTCCCACTTATGCGATTAAGCCCGGCGCGAGCGGCGATATTTCGCTCAAAGAAGGCGAAAACAGCAACCAATTCATCGCGTGGCATCAACGACAGGCGAGTCCTTACAATCCTACGCAACTGATTTACGGCGACTTGCTTTATACGCTGCTTGATCGCGGCTTTTTCACTGCGCACGAAGCGAAGACGGGCGCGGAAGTTTACGGACGCCAACGTATTGATCCTGACGTACCGGTCGGCGCATTCACTTCGTCGCCGTGGGCTTATCAAGGCAAGGTGTTTTGCCTGAACGAAGACGGCGACACCTTCGTGATTCAAGCGGGGCGTGATTACAAAGTGATCGGCAAAAATTCGCTGGATGAGTTGTGTATGGCTTCGCCGGCGATTGTGGGTGACAGCTTGCTGATTCGTACGGCGTCGAAGCTGTATCGCATTCGAAGAAATTCAAAATGACCCCGTCTGTTAATCGTTATGGTTTGAGAAAACGAACGAACCATTGCTTCACCTGCGCGAACATTTCTTCAGAATAGTTGTGGTCGCCCGGCGTAAGGTGAACGGCGAATCGCTCTGGCACGCCGCGTCGTTGATAAGTTGCACGAACTTCCTGTTCCAATCGGTGCAAGCCTTCGACGGGCATGCCTTGATCTTGGTCGCGGCCTACGACTAAGACCGCGCGTGGGGCGAGGGCGGCAAAGAGTTCGGGTTGGTCGCCGGGAAAGGTTTGCCAGAAACCCGCCGGATAAAAGTATTGCGAGTGATAACTCGTATGTTTTTGCGATTGCAGCAACGCCGCGTAAGTGCCCGCGCCGCTGCAAACGGGTACGACGACACGCAAACGCGCATCAGCCGCCGCTGCGTACCAACTCATCGCGCCGCCTAACGAAAAGCCTGTGACGCCGATGTGCTGGCGAGCTACGTCAGGGCGCGTTTGCAGGTAATCAACCGCGCGCATCACGTCATAAACCAGCAAACCCATGTAACTGCGCCCCGCAAGTTGTTCGCGCACGGCATCGGTGAAGATGTTTTGTTGCCGTTCCGCCGAACCGCGATAGTCGAGCGAGATGGTCAGGAAACCTTCGCGCGCCAACGCTCGCGCCCAGCCGGTACGCGGAAAGGGACTGAGCTTCAGTTGTGCATCGGTCAGGTGATGTCGCGTACCGCTCGTGCCGGGCAGGCAGATGATCGCGGGCAAGGGCTGGTTGGCGTTCACAAGTTTCACGACCGTCGCCTGAACCCATACGCCGCGCTCAGCCTGAAAGCGTAGGTCTTCGAGTTGGATGTCGCCCTCGATGCGTTGCGATAAAACTTTCGGTGCCAGCGGCGCGTGGTTTTGCGGCAAGTGCAACAGCCCTTGCATTCGCGCAGGCAACGACGCCGCACGCTTTTGCGCGAAGGCCGAAGCGGCCAGCACCAACAGTGCAATCAAAACAGTGAATCGTGTTTTCATAGCTTCCTTTGAAAAGTCAGGTTGAGTCGGTTCGCCGAGGGATTGTAAGCTGCCATCGTTTTATCGGTGAACCCATGCAAAGAATCAAAGCCGTAACCCAATTCTTCTTCAGCGCCACCCTCGTTGGCCTTTTCTTCTTTGGCTTCTCAGCGAATCCATTCGCGCAATCAAATCGCGCCGCTGCTTCGCTCGCGCCCGTGCCCGCGTGGGTCAAGAACGAATCGCTGGCGCTGGCTACCAAAGAACAAACCGCCGATGCGCGCGAAGGCGTCATTCGCTTGCTGTCAGACCAGCAGGTGCGTGTGACGGGCAATACGACTGCCAACGTAACGGAAAGATACTTTCACCACGCCGAACAAATCATCTCGCAACCGGGCATCGAACACGCTTCACAGTTACAGATCGAATTCGATCCGACTTATCAGCGGCTGGTGCTGCATCGCATTCAAATCTTGCGCGGCACTCAGACAATCAATGCGTTGAAGCCGCGCGAAGTCAAATTTGTTCAACAGGAATCTGAACTGGAAGAACGCCTGTTTAACGGCACGCTGGCGGCG
>JABFSD010000155.1 GCA_013140935.1 Acidobacteriota bacterium | reverse complement strand
CGACGGTTCCGCCGTTCGCCAGAATCGCTTCGCTGGTGGCGTCAATCGCTTCGGTCATCACTGTGCAAACATAAGCGTTGACCGCCGCCATCTCTGCCGGAGCGTCGCCGCGGCGCGGCACTAATCCGCCATTGATGCCGGGTTGATCGGCGGGGCCGGTCGTAATCAGCCAGTAAGGCATCGGGCCGCCCCAGGACTGAAATTCCCACCCCAACGATTGGCGATAAAACGCAATCGCGCGTTCGGGATTTTCTGCATGAATTTCAAAGTGCGTTACTCGGTTTGCCATGATGTTGCTCCTTATTTTTTGTTTGCCAGTTTGATGATGGTTTTCCATTGCGCCGCCGTCACGGGTTGTACCGACAAGCGCGAACCGCGTCGCAATAATTCCATGTCTTTGAGCGCCGCGATGTCACGCAACATTTCGAGCGAAAGCGGTGCAGCGAATTTCTCTACGAACTTAACGTCCACCATGTCCCACGCGGGCGCTTCCATCTTGCTCTTGGGGTCGAAGTGGTGATGCGACGAGTCGAATTGCGTGTGGTCGGGATAAGCCGTGCGGACGATTTCGACGATGCCGACAATCGCTGGAGGCGCAGCGTTGCTGTGATAAAAGAAGGCCAAGTCGCCCACGTTCATCGAACGCATATAATTGCGCGCCTGGTAATTGCGCACGCCGTCCCAACACGTAGTCTGTTGCTTCGCCTGTTTCAGGTCGTCAATCGAGAAAGACTCCGGCTCTGATTTCAGGAGCCAGAATTGTTGCTTCGGCACCGGGGTTTTCCTTTCACAAGTTGCGGTTTGGATAACGCTCGGCAAAATAGGTGTGCGAGGTAATTGATGTCAAACTCTGCGGGACAAGAACTCTGGCGCGTGGTGAAAGAAAAACTGCAACAGTTGCAGGAAGGCCGCGACTTTTATTGGGAAGGCGCGGCGATAGTTTTCACCAGCGAATTCCATCGGCGGCGCGGTTATTGTTGCGGCAGCGGTTGCCGCCATTGCCCTTATGATCCGCCGTGGATCAAAGACACGGTGACTCTCGCTCAATGCAATAGCGAGACACCGCAATGAGAATCTTCGCCTCCCCTCAATGAGCTTTCGCCACAAAAAAGCACAAGATCCACAAAACACTGTCAGCGCATTTTGTGGCTTCTGTGCTTTTTTGTGGCGAAAGCCCTTCGGTGTTCAGCGATTTACCCTGATTCATTGTCTGGCCTATACTGCGTCGCACCACTAAACCCAACAAGGAACAATAAAAACACATGGCAAATCCGATCTTGCTCGCCCAAGACACTGACAGCATTTTCTTACAGCCCAAGATGGCGAATCGCCACGGCATGATTGCGGGCGCAACCGGTACGGGCAAAAGCGTTACCTTGCGTGTACTCGCTGAAAATTTCAGCCGTCAGGGCATTCCCGTATTCATGGCCGACGTAAAAGGCGATCTCGCAGGTATTTCGCAAGCGGGCGGAGACAATCCGAAAGTGGCCGACCGCGTCACGCAATTCGGTTTAACCGATCATCAATATCGCGCTTATCCCGTCGCCTTTTGGGACGTGTTCGGCGAACAGGGACATCCGTTGCGGGCTACGATCAGTGAGATGGGGCCGATGCTGCTGGGGCGCGTGATGAATCTGAACGACACGCAAGCTGGCGTACTCAATCTGGTTTTCAAAGTAGCCGATGACGGCGGACTCTTGTTGCTCGACCTCAAAGACTTGCGCGCGATGTTGCGACACGTCGCCGACCACGCCAAAGAACTCACGACGAGTTACGGCAACGTATCAGCCGCTTCGGTCGGAGCCATTCAACGCCGCCTGCTCGAACTCGAAACGCAAGGCGCTGATAAATTTTTCGGCGAACCGGCGCTTGATTTGAGCGACATGATGCAAAGCGGTTCAGACGGACGCGGCGTCATCAACATTCTCGCGGCAGATAAGTTGTTGACTTCGCCGCAACTTTACGCGACGTTTTTGCTGTGGCTGTTGTCGGAGCTTTACGAAATGCTGCCCGAAGTCGGCGACCTCGATAAACCCAAAATGGTTTTCTTCTTCGACGAAGCGCATCTGCTCTTCACCGATGCGCCCACTGCCTTGCTCACCAAGATCGAACAGGTCGTGCGTCTCATCCGCTCAAAAGGCGTAGGCGTTTATTTTGTTTCGCAAAATCCGTTGGACATTCCCGACCTCGTGTTGGGGCAGTTGGGCAATCGCGTGCAACACGCCTTGCGCGCTTTCACGCCGCGCGATCAGAAAGCGGTCAAGGCGGCGGCGACTACGTTTCGCGTCAATCCTGCGCTCGACACCGAAGCCGCCATCACCGAACTCGGCGTCGGTGAAGCGTTGGTTTCTGTACTCGATGAAAAAGGCACGCCGACCATCGTGCGCCGTGCGTTCATCGCTCCGCCCGAAAGCCGGTTGGGAGCGATTACGCCGCAAGAACGCACGAGCGTGATTCAAGGCTCGGCGTTTTACGGACATTACGAAAAAGCCCTCGACCGCGAGTCCGCTTATGAAATGCTGCAACGCAGCGCGCAGCAAGCACCGGTTCAGGAAGAAGCTCCGCCACAAGAGAGCGGCATGTTGTCGGGCGTGATGGGTGCAGCCGGTGGCATCTTCGGCGCGTTTGCCAAGAGCGCGGCGCGTTCGATTGGTACGCAGGTGGCGCGCGAGATTTCTCGCGGCTTGTTGGGCGGTATTTTCGGCGGAGGCACCACCAGACGGCGGCGGTAAGGAGGAAAAATAATGCAAGCTACTTTAACTTTAGAGTCGGACGGCAAAGTTGTATTGCCCGAACTTTTGAGAAAGCGTTATGGCTTTGAGCAAAACGTTCCTATTCAAGTGATTGAAACTGCCAGCGGTATTTTGTTAGTGCCGTTGACCAACGAACCCATGAGCGCAGCATTGCAAGAGGAGTTAGCGGCTTGGCAATCGCTCAGCGCGGAAGCTTGGGAGCAGTTCCCTTACGAGGAGGTCAGCGAGACGTGAATGTCGGAGACCTTTATTGGGTGGAATTGCCGATGCGAGGAGGTCACGCACAAACTGGTCGGCGTCCCGCTATCGTTGTGCAAAAAACCTCATCGTTATCCACCGTGTTGTTAGTCCCTTTGACTTCACAACTCGATACGAAGCGATTCCCCGGCACGGTGTTGATTACCAAAACCCCGGAAAATGGTTTGCGGCAAGATTCTGTCGCGCTGGTCTTTCAACTTGCCGCCACGGATAAACGATACCTGATGGGCGCGCTCGGCGTGCTTGCCGATAGTGTGATGGAGCAAATCTGGCAAAGCCTTGATGAAATCACAGGCCGAATTTAAGGATAGAAACAATGAATACCCTGCTCGAAACCGCTCCCGCCTTTGTCGAAATGGCGCATCGCATCGTTTGGGCCAGCGCCGCAACGGTAGACGCGCAAGGCCGTCCGCGTTCGCGCGTGCTGCATCCGATCTGGCAATGGGACGGTGAAAAATTGATCGGCTGGATTGGTACCAGCCCTACGCCGACCAAGCGTGCGCACTTGCAAGCCAGCCCGTTCATATCGTTGAACTATTGGGCGACCAATCAAGACACCTGCGTAGCCGAGTGCCGTGCGGAACTTATCTTTGACGAAGAAGTTCGCACGACGGTGTGGAACCTCTTTGCCGATACGCCGCCGCCGGTTGGTTACGATCCCAAAATCATTCCGGGCTGGACGAGTCCTAAGTGCGAAGCCTTTGTCGCCTTGCGCGTAGAGCCGTGGCGCTTGCGCGTCTTTCCCGGCAGTTTTTTATTCGGGCAAGGCGGACAGATACTCACGTGGCAGGAATAATTTCACTCAGCAACCGATTGACGAATTCGCACTCACTCAGCACAATGCCCGCGCCTCGTAAAAAAAATACTGACTGACTGATTCTGCCCTAAAAACTCACCCATCCATTTCTCACTTAACACAGGAGTAGGCACACATGCGTTTCGGAATCGCACGACAGCTCTTGGCGCTGTCTTGTCTGGTGATTGGTTTTGTCGGCGCGCGCGCACAGGAAAATTACGAAGCCATCGCGATTATCAATTCTTCTTACAACAACGAATGGGCGGTCGCGCCGGATTCGATAGCGGCCATCTTCGGCAGGTTCACGACCATCAATCAGGAATTTTATGGGGCTGATC
>JABFSD010001164.1 GCA_013140935.1 Acidobacteriota bacterium | reverse complement strand
GCATGGCGCAGCTTCACGCGCAGGAAGCGCCTGACCGCGTACGCGAACTTGAACAATGGGGCGCGCTCTTTGATCGCACGCCCGACGGCAACATCCTGCAACGCGCGTTCGGCGGACACACTTACAAACGGCTCTGTCACGTAGGCGACCGCACCGGCTTGGAGATGATTCGCACGTTGCAGGATCGCGGCGTCGCGCTCGGCGTAGACGTTTACATGGAATGCACCGTGACGAAGTTGCTCAAAGAAGGCGACCGCGTCGTAGGAGCCTTTGCCTATTGGCGCGAGACGGGGCGCTTCGTCGTATTCAAAGCCAAAGCCATCGTGATTTGCACGGGCGGCATCGGCAAGTCTTATCGCGTCACGTCGAACTCGTGGGAATACACCGGCGACGGACAGGCGTTGGCGTTCGAGGCCGGAGCCGAATTGAAAGACATGGAATTCGTCCAGTTCCATCCGACCGGCATGGTTTGGCCGCCAGGCGTAGCAGGCATTCTCGTGACTGAAGCCGTGCGTGGCGAAGGCGGCATTTTGCGCAACAGCAAGGGCGAACGCTTCATGGAAAAATACGACCCGAAGCGAATGGAGCTTTCTACGCGCGATGTGGTGGCGCGTTCGATTTACACCGAAGTCAAAGAGGGACGCGGCACGCCGCACGGCGGAGCCTTCCTCGACATCTCGCACAAACCGGCGGATTACGTGAAGAAGAAACTGCCGAGCATGTATCACCAGTTCAAAGAACTCGCCGACGTAGACATCACCGCTGGCCCGATGGAAGTCGGCCCGACGTGCCATTACGTGATGGGCGGCATCAACGTCGAAGCCGAAACCGCCGCAGCCACTATTCCCGGTTTGTATGCAGCGGGCGAAGCGGCGGCGGGCTTGCACGGTGCAAATCGTCTGGGCGGCAATTCGCTTTCTGACTTGCTGGTCTTCGGTCGTCGCGCAGGCGCGGCGGCGGCGCAGTTTGCGAATAGTTCATCCGCTGTGACGATTGATAACGATCAAATCGAAGCCGCCGCGCGCGAGATGCTCGAACCGTTTGAACGCACGACGGGCGAATCGCCTTATGACGTACACGATGAGTTGCAGGATTCGATGCAAGCCCTCGTCGGCATCTTCCGCAACGAAGAAGACATGGCGCAAGGTTTGGCGAAACTCGAAGAGTTCAAAGCGCGCGCCAAGAAAGTGCGGGTTGTTGGTTCGCGCATGTTCAATCCCGGCTGGCATCTGGCGAAAGATTTGCAAAATATGCTGATGGTTTCCGAAGCCGTCGCGCTTTCTGCGCGCGAACGCAAAGAGTCGCGCGGCGCGCACGCGCGCATTGATTTTGAAAAGCTGGATGACGAGGTGTGGGGCAAACAACACAACATCATTCAGCGCAATAGCGATGGTTCGCTCAATCTTTCTCAGCGGCCTATTTATGAAATGCCTGAAGAGTTGAAACAAGTTCTAGCGGAGGATAGCAAGTAATGGCTGATGCAACATTGAGGGTCTATCGCGGAGATAAAGACGGCGGCAAGCACGAGGATTATCAGGTTCCGGTCGCGCCCGGAATGGTTGTGCTTGATGCTCTTCATTATATTCAAGGGCATCAAGCGCCCGATCTGGCGGTGCGATGGAATTGCAAAGCGGCGAAATGCGGTTCGTGTTCGGGCGAAGTCAATGGCCGTCCGAAGCTGATGTGCAAGACGCGGCTCGACGATCTGCCGCTCGATCAGCCGATCACGATCAATCCGTTGAAGAGCTTTCCGATCATCAAAGACCTCGTCACTGACGTGTCGTGGAATTACAAGATCAACAAGAAGATTCCGCCGTTCACGCCCGCGCCCAACACCGAGTGGAAGATGCAGCAGGAAGACATTGACCGCGTGCAGGAGTTCCGCAAGTGCATCGAATGCTTCCTCTGCCAAAACGTATGCCACGTGCTGCGCGATCACGAGAAGAAAGAAGATTTCGGCGGGCCGCGCTTTTTCGTACGCATCGCCGGACTCGAAATGCACCCGCTCGACACCGTTTCGCGCACGGCCTTGCTGAAAGAAGAACTCGGCATCGGCCTTTGCAACATCACCAAATGCTGCACCGAAGTTTGCCCCGAAGACATTCACATCACCGACAACGCAATTATTCCGTTGAAAGAGCGCGTCGTAGATGAGTTTTACGATCCGGTATTGATGTTGTGGCGCAAGCTCACGGGCAAAAAGTAGCGCGGACTTCAGTCTGCGAACGTAGCGTGGACTTCAGTCCGCGCGGTTGCTCAATCACTCGCGGACTAAAGTCCACGATACGGGTCGCAGACTGAAGTCTGCGCTACGAGGTTTTTATGTTCGAGCTAAAACCGATTTCGCCTGACGGCATCGAACAGGCGCTGGAAAAAGCGCACCACTATCGTTTGCTCAACGAGCCGGGCGAAGCCGAAAGTATTTGCCTCGATGTGCTTGAGGTTGATCCTAACAACCAGCAGGCTTTGGCTACGATGTTGCTGGCTTGTACAGATCGCTTTGCCAAAGGCCACACCGCCAGCGTACAGAAAGCCAAAGAAATCCTGCCGCGCCTCACTGACAATTATCAACGCATTTATTTTGCAGGCTTGATTCGAGAACGCCAGGCCAAAGCTCGGCTTGCGCAAGGTGGGCCGGGCGCAGGCTACGATGCTTATGAAATGTTGCGCGAAGCGATGAATTACTTTGAACAGGCTGAAGCTATTCGACCGGCGGGCAATGACGATGCAATTTTGCGCTGGAATGCCTGCGTGCGCATCATCACACGCAACCAACTGTCGTCGCGTGCGACGGATGGTTCAGAACCTTACTTGGAATAATTAAAATGAGTACCATTCCTTTAAGACCACTTGGACGCACTGGCGTCACCGTATCCGCCCTCGGACTCGGAGGCTATCACATCGGCCTCACCAAAGAAGAATCCGAATCCATTCGCATACAGCACGCTGCGCTCGATGCGGGCATCAACTTTTTCGACAACGCGTGGGAATACCACGACGGCCTGAGCGAAGAGCGCATGGGCAAAGCCATCGCCGACCGGCGCGAGAAAGTTTTTCTGATGACCAAAGTTTGTACGCACGGACGCGACAAGCACGAAGCCATGCGCCAACTTGAGGATTCGCTGCGGCGCTTGCAAACCGATCACATTGATTTGTGGCAGGTGCATGAATTGGCTTATGACAACGATCCCGCATTGCATTTCGTACCCGACGGCGTGATCGAAGCGTTAGACCAAGCCAAGCAACAAGGCAAGGTGCGCTTTGTCGGATTCACCGGCCACAAAAGCCCGGAGATTCATTTGGATATGCTTTCGCGCGGTTATCCGTTCGATGCCTGTTTGATGCCGTTGAATGTGTTGGATGGAACCTTTCGCAGTTTCGAGCAAAAGGTTTTACCCGAACTCGCACGGCAAGGCGTAGCAGCGTTGGGTATGAAAAGCATGGGCGGTTCGAGCGATATGGTGCGCGCCGGCGTTGTCACCGCGCAGGAAGCCTTGCGTTATGTGATGAGCTTGCCGATTGCGACGCTGGTGAGTGGCATGGCTTCACAGCGCGTGTTGGAACAGAACCTCGCCGTGGCGCAGGGCTTCACACCGTTCAACGAAGCCGAGATGCAAGCCTTACGCGAACGTTGCCGCGCGGCAGCGGCGGATGGACGTTTCGAGCTTTATAAAGTTTCGGCCAAACACGAAGGTCCGATTGGCCGCGCACAACATGGCTTTCCGCCGCAATCGGCGATGGTGGACTGAGAATTAATTGATTCTTTACGCCGAGGCCGCCAACTGCTGGGCGAACGGGTTGCGCCCAAACACGCTTTCCAACATCGGTTCGAAATGTTCGAGCGGCAACGTATCGAAAGCCGGATCGAAAGCCGTTTGATCCCATTCATCCGTGAACTGTTCGGCCAGCGCGTACCACGGCTCGTTCACGTATTGCGCGCGGGCATTCGCGTCCAATCCCATCAGCGCGTAATAGTGTCGTCCCTGAAAATCCTGATGCGTGCGGATGATGTGATAAGTCGTTTCCGAGACGTAAGGCTTGAGCATTTCGGCGGCAATGGCGGGATGGTTGGCGACTGAAATGACTTTGCCGATGTCGTGACAGAGGGCGGCGACAATCAGCTCTTCGTTCGCGCCGGCACGGCGTAAAGA
>JABFSD010000615.1 GCA_013140935.1 Acidobacteriota bacterium | reverse complement strand
GTTGTAACACCCTGACGACGCCTTCACATTCAACCGGAAGCGCCGTCAGGCAGCAGTAAAAAAGCATTTATAAACAAGCGGGGGACATAACGTGTACGATTTAGGCCCGATGCAGGACAAGTTTTCAGAGACTGGTTTGAAGGTCATTCATCGCGCGATTGAAGAATCGCGCCGCCGGGAACAGAACTATCTCGGCGTAGAGCATATCTTCACGTCGCTGAGTGACATCGAGGGCGCGCTCTTTACCGAAGCCATGCAAGGCATCGGCATCGAACCGCGTGCCGTTCTGCATATGCTTGAGCAGGAATTGCTCAAGAGCCGCCAATACGTCGGCAAGAAAATGTATATCACCGACACGGCGCGCGACCTGTTTAATCGTTCGCTCAAGCGCGCGCGCCAGAACGGACGCCAGCAAATCGAAGCGCTCGATTTGTTCGTCTCGCTCTTTGCCGACCCGCAAGGCATTCCCGCCGACATCCTGCGCCGCCTCGGCGTAGATTCCCAAGAAGCCGTAGACAGCATCGCCCGCAACATCCGCAATCGTGAACAGCAAAACGAAACGATGCGGAAGAAATATGAACTGCCGTCTTATCTGAAACATTTCGGCACGTCGCTGAACAAGATGGCGCGGCAAGACAAGTTGCCGCCGACCATCGGGCGCGAGCTTGAGATTCAGCAGATGATCGAAATCCTCTGCCACCGTGAACGCGCCAATTCGCCGATGCTCATCGGCGAACCCGGTGTAGGCAAAACCGCTGTCGTCGAAGGTCTCGCGCGTTTGATCGAACTCGAACCCGAAAAGGTTCCGGCGCGCTTGCGCAATACGCACATCGTGCAACTGCAAATGTCGGGCATCGTCGCGGGCACGATGTTGCGCGGAATGTTTGAAGAGCGTTTGCAAGGCATTATCAACGAAGTCAAAGAGCGCCCTGAGATCATCCTGTTCGTTGACGAAGCGCACACGATCATCGGCGCGGGTTCGGCGATGGGCGCGACCAGCGACGCGGCGAATATGTTCAAGTCTTCGCTCGCGCGCGGCGAACTGCGCATCATCGGCGCGACCACGACGACCGAATACAAAGAATACATTGCCGAAGACGAAGCGTTGGCGCGGCGCTTTCGCACGGTGAAAGTTGACGAGCCTACGTTGGTTGAAACGCGCCAGATTTTGCACGGCATTCGTCCACGGCTCGAGAAAAACTATTCGGTCAAGATTACCGATGCGGCGATTGATATGGCGCTCGAAATGGCTCCGCGTTACATCCGCAACTTGCACATGCCTGACAAGGTGATTGGCTGGCTCGACACGGCTTCGGTCAAGGTCGAGATCAACGAACCGAGCATGATGCAGGTTCAACCCGAACACATCATTGACGTGATTTCGCAGGAGTCGCGCATTCCGCGTGACCTGATCTTTCGTGACACTTCGTCGCGGTTCAGTACGCTCGAAGATGTGTTGAGCCAACGCCTCGTCGGACAAAAAGAAGCCGTCAAATCAGTTGCGCAACGCTTGCGGCTGAACAAAGGGCCGCTCAAAGAGAATTTCTATAAACCCGACGGCGTGCTGCTTTTCTTAGGCCCGACCGGCGTAGGCAAAACCGAACTCGCCAAGGCCGTCGCCGAAGCGATGTTTGGCGATGAAGAGAAGATGGTGCGCATTGATATGAGCGAATACGGCGACGGAACCATTGCCATCGAAAAGCTCATTGGCATGCCACGTGGCATCGTCGGCAGCGAACGCGGCGGCGTGTTGACCGAAAAGATGCGAGAAAATCCCTATACGGTTTTGCTGCTTGATGAAGTCGAAAAGGCTTCGCCCTATTTGCTGAACCTGTTTCTGCAAGCCTTTGACGAAGGCTGGCTCACCGATGGACGCGGCAAGAAAGTTTATCTGTCTGACGCGATCATCATCATGACTTCGAATCTGGGCAGCGATAATTTTAGGAAGTACATGAAGCCGCTCGGTTTCGGCAACAAGACCAACTCTGAAGTCGAAGAGATCAAACGCGCCGTCATCGGAGCCGCCGAAACGCGCTTCTCGCCAGAATTCCGCAACCGCATTGACGAGATTGTCGTGTTCTCGCCGCTCACCGAAGACGAAGTGAAACAAATCGCGTTGCTTTATCTCGGCTCGACCAAACGCCAGATGGAACGGCAAGGCAAGTCGCTGCATATCAGTGAAGCCGCCGTAGACAAGTTGGTTGAATTCGGCTTCAGTCCTGCTTATGGCGCGCGCTTCTTGAAGCGGACGATTGACGAACGCGTCAAGCTGCCGATCACGAATCTGTGGAAGGCGTTCAATACGTTCACCGCCGATGTGGTGGAAGGGCAACTCGAAGTGCGGGGCGAATAAACGTTCGTCCAATTAACAATTCGAAAAAGGCCGAGCCCTGTCAGGTTCGGCCTTTTTTGATGGGAAAACACGGCATTTTGCTGAAACTTCTCCCTTGATGTATGGCGATGCCGAAAAAGGCGTGAGCTTCCAGATACTGGGGGCTTCGCGCTGTCAGTATCGCGCGGTCATCAACAACGATTTGCGTACGACGCCGCCTTACGAAGCAATCATTCCCGCTGAACTGCAACTAGGTGCGCCCGCATCTTGCGGGCAATAGAGAAGCCGCGCAGCGTTCTTTTCCCCTTGTTTCTCGCAATGGGTATGACAAGGGAAAAGGAACGCTGCGCGGCTTCTCTATTGCCCGCAAGATGCGGGTGCCCCCAAGCGAGGGCGCGTGCGCGCCTCGGGTCATTGCGCCAGCGCACGCGAGAAGGCAAAATCTGCCCGCCTTATATTTCAAGCAAGCGCCGGTCAGTGGCTACGCGAAATAGTTCCCAAGATTATTCATGGAGCATATACAAAACTTTCTCTTCATCCCCGCTCTCTCTCTGCTGCCATGCGTCATTTGGCTGGTCTATTTCTATATTCAGAGCCGCTATAAAACGCCGCCGTTGCGGTTGATCTTTCTCACGTTTTTATTGGGGGCACTCTCGACGATTCCGGCGCTGGCGTTGAATCTGATGGGGCAGAAATTGTTTCTCGCCTTTGCCGGCAACACGGCGATCTCGCGCGTCCTGATGCTTTTCATCGTGGTCGGCCCGGTTGAAGAAGCGATCAAGATGTTGATGGTGTGGATTTATGCTTATCGCCAACCCGAATTCGACGAACCGCTCGACGGTGTTATCTATTCAGCCGCTGCAGCGTTGGGTTTCGCGGCGGTCGAAAACATTGTTTACCTTTCAGAAAACAATCCGCTGTTGGTTTTTTTGCGCGGCCCGCTTTCCAACCCCGGCCACGCGCTGTTTTCCGCTGTATGGGGTTTGGCCTTGTGCCGCGCCAAGCTCGTACCCAATATGGCGAGCCAGCGCGTTCCGATTATCGTGCAAGGCTGGTTGATCGCTTCGTTGTTGCACGCGATTTTTGATGCGCTGTTAGTCGGCGCAACGCGCTTCATCATCCTGTTTGCCGTATTGGTCGGCATCATGGTTGCGCTGTTTTTCTGGGTGAGGTCGAAGCTTAAGTTTCACGCCGAGACTTCGCCGCATCGTGAAGGCACGCTGTTGATGCCTACGCGACGCTATTGTCAGGAATGCGGCGCGCGCGGCAAAGCCGGGATGCCGTGTCCGCGTTGCGGCGCGATCATTCCCGACCCTGACGAATTGCAACTCTGTCCCGTCTGCACCGAAGCCCAACGGCCCGGCGCAAAATTTTGCATGCGTTGCGGCGCGAACATTCGTTTGCCCGCGCGCGAAAATCTCGATCTGCGTCCGCATTTCGTGACCATCACCAACGACGGCGACGAACGCATCGCTTTCATCCTGAACCGCGAAGAAATTTTTGTCGGACGCACGTTGAACAACGCCTTCGTGATCGAGCATCCATCGGTTTCGAAACGCCACGCCCGCATTGCCGCGAGCGTGGGCGATAGTTATACGTTGCAAGACCTCGAAAGCAGCAACGGCACTTATGTCAACGGCAAGCGCATCGGCGAAACCCGACTCGAAGACGGTTTTGAAGTGCGCTTTGGCCGCGCCAATTTTGTCTATCGCGCGCAACGCGCAAATTTCGCCAATGGCGCGACGGCGTAAGGTTGCCGCCTTTGTCGTCGCGTAACTCGTAACGTCCATTGCGAGGCCGCAGCTTTATCGCGCCTCGTTGCCAAGC
>JABFSD010000345.1 GCA_013140935.1 Acidobacteriota bacterium | reverse complement strand
CTTCAGTCTGTGAACGTAGAGTGGACTTTAGTCCGCTCTACCTTTCGATGACGGGCGGACTGAAGTCCACCCTACGTTCACAGACTGAAGTCTGTGCTACGTGCGCCACGCATAAGCTTGAGAGCGTAACCGCGCCAAAGCGAGTCGCAATGCAACACGCCCGGAGACAAACCGTTGCAACGCGACACCGTGGACGCAATGGCGCGGTTCTCGACGCTCTCAGGATTTTAAAAGGTGCGCCAGCGTCACGCTGGCGCACCGCCACCACCAAAACAATGACTACGCTCAACGAACTCGCCGCTCACCTCAAAGCCGAAATGACTTTCGGCAAAGAGCGCGGCGTATCGAAAAACACCGAGATTCCCGCCATCACCGATGCGGTCACGCACGACTCGCGCCGCGTACGCCCGGGGTCTGTTTTCGTGGCGATCCGCGGTGCTAAGACTGACGGCAATCTCTATGTTGAAGCAGTGTTGAAACGCGGCGTGACCGCAGTCATTTCAGATCAACCGCGTCCGCCAGAATTTCCCGGCGCGTGGCTGAAAGTAGCCGATGCGCGCACGGCACTGGCACAAGCGGCTTCGTTGATTTACGGCTTCCCTTCCCGCTCTTTGCAACTCGTCGGCATCACCGGCACGAACGGCAAAACCACGACGGCGCATCTGGTCGCCGCCATCTTCGACGCCGCGAAAAAGCAGTCGGCCTTGATGGGTACGATCAGCCAGCGCATCGGCACGCAAGACGTAGCCTCCGCGTTCACTACGCCGGAAGCCTCTGACACACAGGCTTTCATGCGCCGCGCGCGCGATGTCGGATGCACGCACGCCGTGATGGAAGTTTCGTCGCACGCGCTCGCATTGCATCGCGCCGATTGCCTCGAATTCGCCGTCGCCGCTTTCACCAATCTGACGCAAGACCATCTCGACCTGCACGGCACGATGGAGGCTTATTACGCGGCGAAGCGAAAGTTATTCAACGGAAGTCTGGGCGAGTTGCCGCGCCGTTCAATCGTCAACCTTGACGATGCTTACGGCCAACGCTTGGTGAAAGAAACCGTAGCGAACGCATTGACCTTCGCGCTCGATCAACAGGCCGACATCACGACGAGTGAAAAGAATTTCGGTTTGGACGGCTTGCGCTTCACGGCGACGACGCCGCTCGGCGACATCGTGATTGATTCGCAGTTAGTCGGGCGTCCGTTCGCTTACAACATTCTGTGCGCCATCGGCATCGGCATTGCGCTGGGCTTCGATGCGAGAACGATTGCGGCGGGCATCAATCAGGCACGCGGCGCGGCTGGGCGCTTTGAACGATGCTCAACCGCCGATGACGACCTTACAGTGATTGTTGATTACGCGCATACGCCGGATGCGCTGACGAACGTGCTGCAAACCTTACGCAACGCGGCATCGGCTGACACGCAAGTCATCACCGTGATGGGTTGCGGCGGCGACCGCGACAAAACCAAACGTCCGCTGATGGGCAAGGCTGCGGCTGAATTGAGCGACCTCGTAATCGTCACGTCTGACAATCCGCGCAGCGAAGACCCGCAAACGATTCTCGAAGACATTCGCCCCGGCGTCGAAGCCGTCGGCAAATCTTTTGAAATGATCGTTGATCGCCGCGAAGCGATCTTTCGCGCGATCACGACAGCGCAACCCAACGCCGTCGTGATGCTCGCGGGCAAAGGCCACGAAGATTATCAAGTGCTGGCGACGGGCAAGATTCATTTCGACGACCGCGAAGTCGCTAAAGAGGCGCTGCAACAACGGCGCTCACGCTAATTGAATAAACGGCGACCAATTGCTGACGGCATTCTTCATTCTTCATTCTCAATTCTTAGACAGGGAAGACAGTTTTCTCTGTCTAAGAATTGAGAATGAAGAATGAAGAATGGCTGACAGTCGTTGCGCCCGTTTACCTGACAGAGACACGATGCAGTTAAACGAAATCGCCCGCCGGTGCGGTGCGAGCCACAATCTGACGACCCAACTCGCTGGCACAGAACCGGCGGGCTTTGCGATTGATTCGCGTGCAGTGAAGGAGGGAGAAGTTTTCATCGCCTTGCCCGGCGAGCGCGTAGACGGCCATCAATTCGTCAAAGAAGTTTTAGATCGTGGCGCACTTGCCGCCATCGTCAATCATCAGCAACTTTACGCGTCGCAAACGATGCCGCTGGATTTGGGCGAATACTTCCCGCGTTTGATCTTTGTCGAAAACGTAGCTGCTGCGATTCAGCAAATGGCTGCGCGCGTGCTTGCCGCGTGGGGTCGTCCGGTCGTAGGCATCACCGCGAGCGCGGGCAAGACCACGATGAAAGACCTGACCGCGCAAGTGATGGCAGCGGCGGGACGAGTGCATAAATCGCTGGGCAATTTGAATACGAGTTTTGGCTTGCCGCTGACCGTTGGACGAAT
Source organism: Acidobacteriota bacterium (assembly GCA_013140935.1). GTDB lineage: Bacteria > Acidobacteriota > Blastocatellia > RBC074 > RBC074 > JACPYM01. The sequence goes on along the minus strand of JABFSD010000345.1, from coordinate 1,742 downwards.
GATTTCTGGCGGTGCGCACCCCAACGATTTTGATCTCGCGGTCTTTGAAATGGGGATGAGTTCGTTCGGCGAAATCGCGCGACTGGCTGACATCGCTTCTCCGTTGGTTGGCGTCGTCGGCAATGCAGGCACGGCGCACATCGAATTTTTCGGTACGTCAGAACGCATCGCCCGCGCCAAAGCTGAGTTGATTGACGGATTGCGTCCCGGCGGTACGGCGGTGTTGAACGCGGACGATCCGCTCGTGATGCAAATGCCCGCGCGCCGTCGTGACTTGCGCGTAATTCGTTTCGGCATTGATGCTGAAGCTGAAGTCAAAGCGCGTGACATTCGCGCGTTAGACCAGTTGGCGGGTACGGCGTTCACCCTCGTGACGCCGACCGATGAAGCCGAAGTGAAACTGCCCCTGCTCGGACGCCACAACGTTTTGAACGCGCTCGCCGCCGCTGGCGTAGGCGTCGCGTTTGAATTGCGTGCCGCGCAAATCGCGCAACAGTTGAATGCGGCTGCGCCGTCAGAAAAGCGCGGCGAAATCATTCGCCTCGCAAACGGCGTAACGATCATTGACGATTCTTACAATTCGAATCCGCCCGCGTTGTTGCAGGCCGTCAAAGCGATGTGCGAAGCGCCCGGATTCACGCGCCGCATCGTCGTCGCAGGCGAAATGCTCGAACTCGGCGCAGAAGGCGCGGCGATGCACAAGGCTTGCGGCGCACAACTCGCGCAACTGGGCATTGACGAATTGATTGGCGTACGCGGCCTCGCGGCTTCACTGGTCGAGGGCGCGCAAGCTGCGGGATTAGGCGATGCGACGTTTGTCGAGACTACGGATGAAGCGGCGGCGCTGTTGTTAAAACATTTGCGCAGCGGTGATGTCGTATTGGTCAAAGGCTCGCGCGGAGTGCGCACCGAAAAGATCGTCGAACGATTGAAAGCTGTTTGAGTTATCACGAGAGGCGCGGCTGACGCTCAGGCTTGATTGCGCGCCGCGTCTCTTGTGACCCCCGAACGTGGCGCAACGTAGCGCGGACTTCAGTCTGCGACCGTAGCGTGGACTTTAGTCCGCGCGTCATTGCCAATCACGCGCGGACTAAAGTCCACGCTACGACCACAGACTGAAGTCTGTGCTACTACTGATGTTCTATCACCTTCTCTACGAATTTTTATTCAAGCGATATGCCGGGCAGTGGCCGGTGTTGAAGGTGTTCAATGTCTTTCAGTACGTCACGTTTCGCACGGCGGGCGCAGCGTTGACGGCGTTGTTTTTGAGCTTGCTGGTGGGGCCTTACGTCATTCGCAAGCTGCGCGAATTCAAGTTCGGGCAAGAGATTCGTGAAGAAGGCCCGGCGCATCATCAGGCCAAACGCGGTACGCCGACGATGGGCGGCGTGATGATTTTGGGTTCGGTGATTGCGGCTACGTTGCTGTGGGCGAACTTGCGCAACTGGGCCGTATGGGTCGCGCTGCTCGGCATGGTCGGCAGCGGCTTGATTGGCTTCGCGGACGATTACATCAAGGTCGCCAAGAAACGCAGTCTAGGTTTGACGGGCAAGCAAAAACTGTTTTGGCAATTCGTAGTCGGCCTCGCCGTCAGCGGCTGCCTCTTTGGCGTGATGGATTATCAGCCCGTGCTGAACGTACCGTTTTTCAAAAACTTTCACGCCGCCGTATTCAGCGGGTTTCCTTATGGCGTGCTGTTCGCGCTTTACACAGGCTTCATCATCTTTGTGTTGATGGGTACG
>JABFSD010000078.1 GCA_013140935.1 Acidobacteriota bacterium | reverse complement strand
CTTTTCAGCCCGTCCTTTTGTGGCACGATCAGCGCGGCAGGAAACTTGCGGTTGTCGCCGATGACTACGACCTGATTGATGAAGCGCGAACGCTTGAGCGCATTCTCAATCGGTTGCGGCGCGATGTATTTGCCGCCACTGGTCTTGAGCAAATCTTTTTTGCGGTCAGTGATGTAAAGAAATCCGTCTTTATCCAAATGGCCGATGTCGCCCGTGTGTAGCCAGACGCGACCTTCAGCGTCGGTCGTCAGTGCTTCGGCTGTAGCTTCAGGCCGATTGTAATAGCCGAGCATGATGTTCGGTCCGGCGGCGAGAATCTCGCCGTCTTCCGCAATGCGCACTTCGACGCCGCCGGCGGGTTTGCCTACGGAACCGAGACGATTCGCGCCAGGGTAATTCACCGAAATCGTCGGCGCGCTTTCGGTCAAACCGTAACCTTCATAAATCGGCAAGCCTGCGCCGTAAAAGATCAACGCAAGTTCGCGCGCGAGCGGCGCGCCGCCCGAGACGAGCAAACGAATGCGTCCACCCATCGCGGCGCGCCATTTCGATAACACCAGTTTGTCGGCGATTTTGTGTTTGAATTTCAGTCCGCCGGGGATTTCTTTTTTCTCACTGGCGAGTTCGCCGTACTGCCGTGCGATGTCGAACGACCAATTCGCAAGGCGGGTTTTGAGCGCGCCACCGGCTTCGGCTTTTTCGAGCGTCTTGGCGTAAATCTTTTCAAACAGACGCGGCACGCTGGTCATGAAATGCGGACGTGCATGCAAGAGGTTGGCTGGCACACTGTCTACGCTCTCGGCGTAAAAGATCGTGCAGCGCGCGTGCAACAGCATCGTGATCGTCGCGCGTTCGAGAATGTGCGAGAACGGCAAGAACGAAAGCGCCGTGTCGTTTTCAGTGACTTGTGAACGATCCAGATTACCGACGATGACGTGCGTGAGATTGCGATGGGAGAGCATTACGCCTTTGGGTTCGCCGGTCGTGCCCGATGTATAAATCAACGTTGCCAGCGCGTCCGGCGTAACGCTTTGACTCAGCGTATCGAACAATTCCGGCTCGGCTTGATCAGCGGCGCGTCCCCAGTTCAGAAACTCATCAAAGGGCATCACGCGCCCGCCAATCGCACCCGTATCAATTTTGTCGAATGAAATGATGGCGCGCAGTTTCGTGCGATTGGTGAGGACTTCGCGCACGCGGTCGTATTGCTTTTGATTCGAGATGAACAAAACTTCTACGCCCGCGTCTTGCAAGATATAGCCGACTTGTTTCTCGGCCTGCGTCGCGTAAATCGGCACGTCCACCGCGCCGCCATTTAGCACGGCGAAATCTGCCACCGTCCATTCCACGCGATTTTCAGAAAGGATGGCGACGCGGTCGCCGCTGCGCACGCCGAGTGCGTACAAGCCCATCGTAGCGGCGCGCACCTGTTCAGCCAGTTCGCGGGCGGACATGGCTTGCCACGCGCCGTCGCGTTTGTAATTCAGAAAGCCTTTTTTCTCGCGCGTTACGGCGTGGCGAAAGAGATCGTTGATGGTTTGTGCAGAAGACGATTCGAGAGACATGTCAGTTCAGGGCAGGGAAGCAACGAATTATAGGGGGATGGTTCAGGTCGTCGCCGGTTCGGGCTTGGCGCTCACACCGTTCAGGAATACATCGAGCACGGGTTCGACCATTGAGACCAGCGGATAGTGCTGATGGCTCAAAATCCAGTTCGTCACCATCTCGTCGAGCGCGCCGAAAAAGAGTTTCGCCAGCAATTGCGGATTGAGTTGCGCGCGGAAGAGGCCGTGCCGTTGTCCGTCTTCGATAATGTCGCGCACGATGCGCAGGTAATCAGCCAGATAAGTCGTCGAGAACTGTTCCATGAATTTCGTAGATTGCCGCAACTCAACCTGAAAGACGATGGCGATGTCAGGCTCGCGTTCCATCAATTCAAGGTGCAAACGGGCGAAGCCGTAAAGCCGTTCGCGCGGATGTTTCAAGTCATTCAGTTCAGTGCGGGCTTGCGTGAGAAACTCTTCCATCGCGACAGCGAAGATCGAACCCAACAAGTCGTCTTTACCTTTGAAATACAGATAAACCGTGCCGTCAGCGACACCAGCTTCACGCGCCACATCGGCGACCTTTGCGTTAAAAAAGCCGGAGCGCGCAAACACCTTGGCAGCGGCGCGTAAGATGGCGCGTGACTTTTCGGCGCGGTTCTGGCGCTCGTTGGGTTCGGTCAGGTTCTTTTGCGGTGCTGTGCTTACAGAATTCATGGCGTATTCGGGTTATTGATTGGCTGAATGAGCAGTCATTCAGCGGCGCATTGCGGGGCGCATCTTAGGCAATCAAGGAAACGTCCGCAAGGTTGTGAGAATCAAGCTGTGAAAAATACCGCAACTTATTGGTATGCTAAGACATAGACTCATCCGTAGGTAGAAAATACCCCTTGCGTATCTTAGGGACTATCCGCTATCTTCCCAGCCGTTGGTATGGCTACCCCACAAGTTAATCGCCATAATTCCCTAACCAACCAGTAGTTTTGGTTGGAAGTTACGCTCTGCAATAGTCAGTTTCACGCTTCACGTTTGTCCCCTTAACGTCGCTTTTCTCCAGGCGGCTCACGGAAAATCTTCACCCCCTGACTGGAAAGGATGAGGTCTGCGCGGAGTCCTTTGCCGATAGCCCCCTCGTGTGACTCTGTCAGACATTCTGAACTGTTGCCCATGAGATCACCCTACAATCGCGAAGTTGAGGCGCTGGCTCAACTCGACTTCGGTCGCTTTTTTGAGCGAGCTACACTTCAACAATTTGCCTCTTACGTTACGCTTAAGAGCTACACACGCCGCAGCGTCGTTTATCAGGCCGGAGAGGAACGGAATGCGGTTTACGGCCTGATCAACGGGCACGTCAAACTCGCCCGCGAAGACGCCGTAGGTAACCGCGTATTGCTCGACATCCTGCCGGCCGGGTCGCTGTTTGGCGAAGACGCGCTGTTCGCTTCAGGCCAGCGGGAGCGCACGGCCATTGCTCACGACACGGTTTCTGCCGTGCGCATCGGCAAAGCCGAATTCCTGAAAATGATGGCGGAGGCACCGCGTCTGAACGAGTATGTCTTTCGCACCGTCGGCGAGCGGTTAATTCATGCCGAAGACCGCATCAGCGATCTTTCGCTCGATGGCATTGCCGTACGTTTGGCGAAAGTGTTGCTCGATTTGATTCGTCGTTACGGCACGGCGCAGGAAGCGCAAAAGGTGTTGATCAATTTGCGCATTCCGCATCGTGAATTGGCCGATCTGGTCGGCAGCACCCGCGAATCGGTCACCATGCACCTCAACGATTTGCGCCGCCGCGAAATCGTTGAATTCAGCAATCGTCGCATTCTCATTTTGAATTACCCTTCGCTCGTGGCGCAGGCGCAATCTCAGTTGCGCCGTACTGACCCACAGGACGACGAAACCGACGACGAATAGTGAATCTCGCTCTTTTGTTTCAGGCCCGGCTCGCTTATTTGATATTTAAGCGAGCCGGGCTTTTTGCTTTCCGGCCTTGCGCTTTCGAGACGGGTTCGTACACTGCGGTTATGGCTCACAAAAGTAAGAAAAAAGCGAATGCGACGCCGCGCAAGATCGCGGTCGTCACGGGCGGTGGCGATTGTCCGGGGTTGAATGCCGTCGTGCGTGCGGTCGTCATTAGCGCTCTCAATCGTGGTTGGGAAATTTATGGCATCGAGCGCGGTTTCGAGGGACTGTTGCACAAAAACCGCATCGTCCGCCTTGAATCGCATCACGTGCGCGGCATCATTCATACGGGCGGCACGATCCTCGGCACCACCAACCGTGGCAATCCGTTCAAACTCGTCTCTGACAAAAAGATGGATAAGAAAGGCAAGGCGACGACGAGCGATGTGTCTGCCGAAGTCGCCAAAAGGTTCAAGAAACTCGGCTTCGACGCGATGATCGTGATTGGCGGCGACGGTACGTTGCGCATCGCGGCAGGACTGGCTGACTTGGGCATGCCGGTCGTCGGCGTACCCAAAACGATTGATAACGATTTGGCCGCGACCGAATTGACCTTCGGTTTCAGCACGGCGATTACGACGGCGACCGATGCGATTGATAAATTGCATGCGACGGCGGCTTCGCACGAACGCGTGATGGTAGTCGAGGTCATGGGA
>JABFSD010000951.1 GCA_013140935.1 Acidobacteriota bacterium | reverse complement strand
TCATCGGCGGCGGCTCCTCTTCCTTGTCTTTGCAAGCCGCGAAAGCCAGCGCACACGCCAACACTCCGACGACTAATAGTTTTTTGAACATTGATTCTCCCCCATTGGTGAATAAATGAATGAATGAATGATTGAAAATGAGCCGCATTCATAAGCTACGCTTTGCCGCTTGGTCAAGGCGCTCACGTAGCGCGGACTTCCGTCGGCGCACGTAGCACGGACTTCAGTCTGTGCTACAATTTTTTCCAAGATGGCAATCACTCATATCACCGTACGCGGCGCGCGCCAGCACAATCTCAAAAACATCAATGTCACGATTCCTCGCAACAAACTCACGGTCATCACCGGCTTGAGCGGATCGGGCAAGTCGTCGCTGGCGTTCGATACGATTTACGCCGAAGGCCAAAGACGTTATGTCGAATCGCTTTCGGCTTACGCGCGCCAGTTCCTCGACCAACTCGAAAAGCCCGACGTAGACGCCGTTGAAGGTCTTTCGCCCGCCATCTCAATCGAACAAAAAACCACCAGCCGCAGCCCGCGCTCAACCGTAGGAACCGTCACCGAAGTTTACGATTATTTGCGGCTGCTGTTTTCTTCCATCGGCCAGCCGCATTGCCACAACTGCGGCCTGCCGGTTTCGCGGCAAAGCACCGAACAGATCATTCAACAGGTCAAAGAATTGCCTGAAGGCGAACGCGTAATGATCCTCGCGCCCATCGTGCGCGGGCGCAAAGGCGAATTCAAAAAGGAATTAGAGAAGCTGCAAAAATCCGGCTTCACGCGCGCGCGCGTTGATGGCGCGATGCTGACACTCGACGCTGTAGACGACATCAAACTCGACAAGCGCAAAAACCACACCATCGAAGTCATCGTAGATCGCCTGCTCATCAAAGACGGCATCGCGCAACGGTTGGAAGAATCCGTCCGCACGGCTTCGCGCCTCACCGACGGCATCGTCGTCGTATCCATAATTGGCAGCAGTGGCGTGGACGGAGCCGAAACGCTCTATTCAGAAAAGCTCGCTTGTGTAGATTGCAATCTCTCGATCCCGCAACTCGAACCGCGTTCGTTTTCGTTCAACTCGACTTACGGCGCGTGCAAGGAATGCAACGGACTCGGCACGATGAACGAAGTTGATCCGCGCAAGCTCGTCGTCGAAACCGACGTACCGATCAAAGACCTGCGTTTTATCGCCGACGAAGACAAGGCTATAGATAGTTATCTGCGTTCGGCCTTGCTGGCTGTCGCCAAACATTTCGACATTGCTGAGAGCAAGACTTTCGCCGACTTGCCGAAAAAAGCACAGGACGCATTCTTTTACGGATTGAAAGACAAGCTCGCGTTTCGGCACGGCGAATACGTTTATCAGGCCGAGTGGAAAGGCGCTACGCAACACTTGCTCGAACTCGTGCGCCGCGCCGAAAGCTCTGGCGACACGTCGGCGCTGGCTTCGTTCATCTCGGCGATCACTTGTCGCGGCTGCAACGGAGCGCGCCTGCAACCGACTTCGCTCGCGGTCAAAGTCAACGGGCAGTCTATTGCTGATTACGCCGCGCATTCGATAGGCACGGCGACGGCGGCCTTCGATCAGGTCAAGCTCAACGCCCGCGAAGAACTCATCGCCGGACGCATTCTCAAAGAAATCCGCGAACGCCTCGGCTTTCTCAATGACGTAGGTCTCGGCTATCTCTCGATGGATCGCCCTTCGGCTTCGCTCTCAGGCGGCGAAGGCCAGCGCATTCGTCTCGCCACGCAAATCGGTTCGCAACTGCGCGGCGTGTTGTATGTGTTGGACGAACCCTCCATCGGTTTGCATCCGCGCGATAACGAAAAGCTGATTCAAACGCTCGAACACCTGCGCGACATCGGCAACACCGTTCTCGTCGTCGAACACGACGAAGAAACCATGCGCCGCGCCGACTATGTTTTAGATTTAGGCCCCGGCGCGGGTACGCACGGTGGCGTGGTTGTTGCTGCGGGTACGCCGAAAGAGCTCATCAAAGCGAAAGATTCGGTCACGGGGCAATACCTCGCGGGCAAGCTTAAGATCGAATTGCCCGCGCAACGTCGCGCGACGAATGGCAACTTCATCACGGTCAAAGGCGCGACCGAACACAACCTCAAACAGATTGATGCGAGCTTCCCGCTCGGCGTGCTGACCGTCGTCACCGGCGTATCCGGTTCCGGCAAATCAACGCTCGTCGAAGACATCCTTTATAAATCGCTCGCGCGCAAAATCTATCGTTCGCTTGACGAACCCGGCGCGCACGCTGCCATCGAAGGTCTCGAACACATAGACAAAATCATAGAGATTGATCAGTCTCCCATCGGACGCACGCCGCGCTCGAACCCCGCTGCTTATACGGTTTTGTTCTCGCCGATTCGTGATCTCTATTCGATGCTGCCCGAAAGCCGCGAGCGCGGATACAAAGCCGGGCGCTTCTCGTTCAACGTCAAAGGCGGGCGCTGCGAAGCCTGTCAGGGCGACGGCTTGAAATGTATCGAGATGAATTTTCTGCCGGATGTTTACGTGACCTGCGAAGTCTGTCGCGGCCAACGCTATAACCGCGAAACGCTCGACGTTCGTTATCAAGGCAAGAGCATCGCCGAATTGCTCGACACGACGGTCGAAGACGCGCTGGCGCTGTTGGAAAATCATCCTTCGATCAAAAAGATTTTGCTGACCTTAAACGAAGTCGGCCTGGGTTATCTCCAGCTGGGGCAGAGTTCGACTACGGTGTCGGGCGGCGAAGCGCAACGCATCAAGCTGGCGAAAGAATTATCCAAACGCGCTACGGGACGAACGATTTATATTTTGGATGAGCCTACGACGGGGCTGCACTTCGAAGACGTACGCAAGCTGCTCGACGTGCTGCAACGACTGGTTGACCTCGGCAACACCGTCATCATCATCGAACACAACCTCGACGTAATTAAATCCGCCGACTGGCTGATTGACCTCGGCCCCGAAGGCGGCGCAGGCGGCGGACAAATCGTAGCAACGGGTACGCCGGAACAGGTGGCGAAGAATAAGAAATCGTATACGGGGCAGGCGCTCGCTCCGCTCTTGGGCAAAGGCAAACAGTAGCGAATTGCGAGAGCTTTCGTCACGACTCAGCCCGGTTCACCAGGATTTCCGCGCAGCGGCAACTAGGCCAGTCGCACTGCCAATCATAAACCGAAGGCGAGAGAAGGGCATCGCATAACCCTCACTCGACAACCAAACACATGAAAGGCCAGCCCGTTACAGGCTGGCCTTTTTACGCCTGAAACTGCGGCTAATCCGGCAATGTGAAGTCGTAGGAACCCGGCACGTATTGACGGTATTTTATCTGTATCCGCAGCACCAATCCGAGATAGTTAAGATACTTTTGAGCAGCGGGGAGCATCGGGTTTGGCGTTACGATCAAGAATTCAATTTCGTCAGACTTTAAGGAATGCCTGCAAAAATAACTGTACTCAAGCAATTGTCCGATGGCTTCCCGAATCGCCGCTATTACATTTTTATCTGTCTTTATCTCAATCAACGTCGCCTTTTTTCCACTCGCAACCAGAATATCAATCCCGTCCACTTCTGTTTGCACACGTCGGCTTGGGCGATTTTCCCGAACAAGGCATAAATACATTTCGCGTTGCATTTGCCGATGAACGAAGGTGATTTGTGTTTCTGGAACACTCGCACGGGGCGCACTCGTTATCTCAATTCCGTTCGGCGGGCTTAGGATGTCGCCTTCTTTTGGTGGGAATGTTTTTAAGGTCTTAGTCGAGGGATCAAGCAGTTGAATTTGAGGCTTCTGCGCGGGTGCGATGTCCGTCGGTTGATTGGTTAATTCGGGACTAGCCCACCGCCTTGCCCAAGTTGGTTCTACTTCTGGATTCGGTATTGTTTCATTAGGCGACCCTTGCGGATTTCTTCCAATGACGGGCTTTTGCTTTGCTTGCTCATTGGAATCTGAAGTGAGTTGAGCTTTAAGCGGCTTTATAAGCTCATCCATCTCTTGGAAAATTTCTGAAATAGACTTCTTTTCTTGTTCGGGAAGCGACCTATTTTGCCTTGGGCTTGAAGATTGCCGACGAGTTCCAGAGTAATTTCTGCGTCTGCTGCGGCGCGGAGGTTTTGCGGATGATACGACTTGAGCGCTAGATTCCAGGCTCTCCCAAGGT
>JABFSD010000895.1 GCA_013140935.1 Acidobacteriota bacterium | reverse complement strand
CCCTTTGGGCAATTTCTGGCGAATGGTTTGTTCGATGACGCGCGCACCGGCGAAGCCGATCAAGGCACCGGGTTCGGCGATGTTCAAATCGCCCAACATCGCGTAACTCGCCGTCACGCCGCCCGTCGTCGGATTCGTCATCAAGGAAAAGTAAGGCAGCTTCGCTTCATCCAACCGCGCCAATGCCGCTGAAATTTTTGCCATCTGCATCAACGACAACGCGCCTTCCTGCATACGCGCGCCGCCCGAGCACGAGACGACGATGACGGCGCAACGATGTTCAATCGCGTATTCAATCGCGCGGGTGATTTTTTCGCCTACGACCGATCCCATGCTGCCGCCCATGAAGTTGAACTCCATCGCAGCCATCACCGTTGCGTGTCCGCCCAGCGTGCCGACGCCGACGATGATGGCGTCACGCAAGCCCGTAGCCTTTTGGCTTTTCCTGATGCGATCGGGATAAGGCGCGCTGTCAATAAACCGCAACGGGTCAACAGGCGAAAGCGAGGCGTCGAGTTCTTCGTAACGGCTATCGTCAAAGAGCGACAGCAACCGTTCGCGCGCCGTGATGCGAAAGTGATAACCGCACGTAGCGCACACCTGTTGATGGGTTTTCAGGTCTTTGCGATAGATCGTCGCGCCGCATTCGGCATTCTCGCACTTGACGAAAATGCCTTCGGTTTTGACGGTACGCTCTTCGGGCAGAGCGACCTCTTGAATCTTCTCGGCCTTGCGGGTGAACCAGGCAGCCATAATGGAAAAATTTTATCGGTGAATAGGATTGCGTAATAGGCCGTGGATGATACGCACGGCCTTCGGGGGTGTCAAAATCAGGAAGGCCGGTCAAGAAGGCTGGATGGACTGAACATCCACGCCTTTTTTCAGTACACCTTTGAGACCGCGATAAATACGGCGCAAGCCGTTCGCCAAAGACAGCGGCAACAACGCCATCGGCAGAAAAGCATACACGCGGAATTGCCAGGGGTCGTAGCGTAAGCTGCGGAAAAAACTTCTGAGGGCTTCGCCGTGCAAGCCCGCATTCATCGCGTGTTCGCCGATGCAATAGTGCGTAAGCGCCAGCGTCTCACGCAGCATCCATTTCGGCAGTTGAATGAGATGCCGTTCGTTTTCCAAAAACGGTTCGATGGCTTTCAGGCTATGGCGGGCAATCGTCAGTTTCAGTTCGGGCCGCGTGAGTTGGTCGGGACGGCCTACCTGATAAATGATGGCGCTGGCGTCTAGGTAAGCGACTTTACCCGCGCGACAAGTACGCAAATGGAAATCGTAATCTTCACCCGAAGGTGCCAGTTCATCGCGGAAAAAACCGACTTGTTCCCGGCATTCGCGGCGCAACAATACCGTCGAGGTATGCACCAGACTGCCCAGCATCATCAGTGAAAAAATATCGCCGTAATAAGCCCGCCGTTCGCCCAACTGCAGTTGCAGAGTCGGCGCGAGATCGGCGCAACGCAATGACCTGGCAAAAATAGCTTCAGGCGTCGAAAACCAGCGATAAGCGCTATACATCGTGCGCAAATAGGCAGTGGAAATTTTTTCGCCCGCATCATTCACCGCTTCCATATCCGTCCACACCATGCCGACTTCGGGGCGGGCGCGCATCACGGCGAGTTGGGCTTCGAGCTTCCACAAATGCCATACGTCGTCGGAATCGAGCAATGCGACAAAATCGCCTTGCGCCAAACGCAATCCGTGGTTGCGCGCAGCTACGACGCCTGCGTTGGCCTGCCGCACGTAACGCACACGCTTGTCCTGGGCGTAATCCCGCGCTATCAGTTCCGCCGTGCCGTCGGTCGAACCGTCATCAATCACGATCAGTTCGACGTGCGGATAAGTTTGCTGCAACACGCTATCCAGCGTAGCGCCAAGACAATACGCGCGGTTATACGTGGGTACAATCACGCTCACCAAAGGTTCATTCATGAGTAATCTCGCTGTGGGGTTAAGACAGCTTATGTTTAGCAACATCGGCCAGGACGTGTGCTTTCTGTGATTGGGCGGGGAGAGTGATGGGTTCTCAAAGGTAGTGCGCCAAGCGGCAATCCATTACCGAATTAGGCTGACAACCACTCCCCTAGTTTGGCGAGGTCTACGTTGCCGCCCGAAAGAATGACGCCGACGCGCTCACCCGCAAAATCGAATTTATGATGAAAAAGCGCCGCCGCCCCCACTGCGCCCGAAGGCTCGACCAACACTTTCATCCGTTCGAGCATGAAGCGCATCGTCGCAATCATCTCTTCGTCGCTGACTAGCAGGATGTCTTCAACCAGTCGTTGCACGATGGGAAACGTCAGCTTGCCCGGCGCATTGACTTGCAATCCGTCGGCGATGGTTTGCGGAACGCCAATGTCTACGCGCTCGCCCTTGCGCAAAGATAGCAGCGTGTCGTTGCCGGTTTCAGGCTCCACCCCGAATACGCGAATCGCCGGACGCAAATGCTTCGCCGCCGTTGCACAGCCCGCAATCAAGCCGCCGCCGCTGACGCACACGAGCAACGCATCCAGTTCGGGTATGTCTTCCAACAACTCCAACGCAGCCGTTCCCTGCCCCGCCATCACGCGGTAATCATCAAACGGCGGCACAATCGCGTAGCCTTTCTCTTCACTCACCTGACGTCCGACCTCTTCGCGGTTGACGTGGTAGCGGTCATAAAAAATCACCTCAGCACCATAGCCGCGCGTGCCCGCGACTTTGATCGCAGGTGCATCGTTCGGCATCACGATGGCGGCGGGCACATTGAACAACTTCGCGGCTAAGGCTACGGCTTGCGCGTGATTGCCCGAAGAAAACGCGAGGATGCCGCGTTGGCGTTCGGCTTCATCCATTGCCGCCAGACAGTTATACGCGCCGCGAAACTTGAAGGCTCCGGCGCGTTGTAAATTTTCCGCTTTGAAAAACACTTCGCATCCGGCGCGTTCGTTGAATTGTTGGGAAGTCAGCACGGGCGTGCGATGAGCTATGCCGTGCAAGCGAGTTTGCGCCGCGAGAATGTCGTCAAAAGTCAGCATCGGTTCTCTCTTTTTTTCAGAATTGCAATTCGTTATTCGACTTTGAAATAGGGATTGTAACTGTAAGTCGTCGACCATTCCGTCCCCAGCTTGAAATGGCGCGCGATGACGCTGGCCGGATCGAAGAACCATTCGCCGCGCGGACGGTCGCGCTCGCTTTCGTCATACCAGGCCCACGGCGGACGCGCTTTGTTTTGAAAACCCATCTTGCCGAGAAAAGCCGTGCCGATCTGGCCGAAGGCTTGTTCGGTTGGCGCAATCTTGGAATCACCACTCATAAGTTGTATGGCACGCGTGGCGTAATCGGTCGTTTCGCCGAAAGTTTCATTCGCGCCTTTTTGCGCGCGTTGCCAAAGCGTGTCGTACATCGGAACCAGATCATAGCCCGCTGTCCCTCCTATCTGATTGGCCTGCGCGTCAGGCTCATCCGCCCGTCCCGTGTAGTTATAAACCAATACGCTCTTGACCTTTTGATTGAGTTGCACGGCGTCACCTGTATAACGCACGACGCCGTGTCCTTTAGGTTCGATAAACAGGCGCGGACGCGAGCCGTCGAGTTCGATAGGATCGCCCACCGATGAACTCACGCCGGGCGCGTAGTATTTCAGATAAGCGTTGTGGGCCATCGCTTCGACGTATTGCACTTGCGCGCGATTCAAGTCTGCACCGTTTTTCCCATCGCCGTTTTTAGCAGCTACGACGAGGCAGCCTTCAAGATCGTTTTCGTGCGAGAGTGCTACGTCATCGGCGCGACCGGTCGGGTCTTTGCCGATGCGCGGCAGGGTTTGCCGCAGCACGCTATCAAGCAAAGTCGAAGTGATTACGTCGCCCTTGTAATCGCGCGGATGGAAGAAAGCGTAATGCACGAAATAATGCGTCGGCGTTTCAGTGACCGAGTAATAAACATAAGCCCGCAACGGAAACTTGCGGTCGTTCAGGTTGTTCCAGTTGTTGTCGCCGCGCCAGTCGCCATCGAAATCGAAGTTGGTGATGAAATCGGCGCGCGGATTTTCGCCCAGGCCCTGATGAAGCTGCGGCGCGAATTGCGCGGCAATTTGGCGGTCGCGTTCGGCGCGTGTGCTGACAGCCGTGTCTTTCCGCACGGCTTCGCGCGGACGGCGTATGCGGTTTTGTGCGTT
>JABFSD010001103.1 GCA_013140935.1 Acidobacteriota bacterium | reverse complement strand
GGATAACTCTGTTCAGGATGCTAATGGCAAGCGGAAAGTTGAGCAAGCGGCCCTATTCGCCTGATTGGATGTATCGGGTTAATCGGCTTATGACGAAAATCAATCAGCTCAATTAACCGCACTGTATTTGTCACACTGGCACGGTGTTGTACACTGCGCGCTCATTTTTTAAGACAGGAGCTTTTACGAAACATAATGAGCAAATCCACGCGCCCTACTATCAAAGCTGCTATTGCTGGCGCTACCGGATATGCAGGCCGCGAGTTGATCTCGATGCTCGCGCGCCATTCGCAAATCGAATTGGTGGGCGCGTTTGCTTCGCGCAACACCGAAGCGCAGCCGCTCGCCGCGATTCACCCCAGCCTGACCGGACAAACCTCGTTGCATTGCGAACCGTTTGACGAAGCTGCCGTCGCGCGCCTCAAGCCGGATGTGATTTTTCTCGCTACGCCGAATGAATTTTCGATGGAAGTTGCTCCTGCGATGTTAGAGACAGGCGCGATGGTGATTGACATCAGCGGCGCTTATCGCTTGCAGGACGTATCGCTTTATCCGCGCTTTTACGGCTTTGAACACCAGCACCCTGAGTTGGTGAAGCAGGCGGTTTACGGCTTGACTGAATTCGCGCGCCCGCAACTCAAAGGCGCGAAACTCATTGCGAATCCGGGTTGTTATGTGACTTCGATTTTGGTTCCGCTCACGCCGCTGATGAATCTGATTGACGCTGCGCAACCGATTATCTGCGACGCGAAATCCGGCGTGACCGGAGCAGGGAAATCGCCCAACGCCGCGACGCACTTTGTCGAAGTCAGCGAGAGCCTCAAAAGTTATAAGCTGCTTTATCACCAGCATACGCCTGAGATTGCGCAGGGGCTGGGCATTGCGAATACGTTAGACAAGCTGATTTTTACGCCGCACCTGCTGCCCATCAGTCGCGGCATCTTCTCAACCATCTATGTGCGGCTGAAAAACGGCGTGACGAAACAGGACGTTTACGCCGCGTGGCAGCAAGCCTTTGCCGATGCGCCGTGCGTGAGAATTTTCAACGGGCCGCAAATGCCTGAAATCAAATTCGCCGCGCATACGCCGTTCTGCGACATCGGTTGCGTAGTTGACGCCGCTTCCAACCAAGCCGTGATTCTTTCTGCCGAAGACAACCTGCTCAAAGGCGCAGCGAGTCAGGCGCTGCAAAACGCGAACGTCGCGTTCGGCTTTGACGAAAAGGACGGCGTTCTATGAGCAGAGCAGTCATCAAGCTCGGTGGCAGTATTCTTGTGAATGAAGCCTTGCGCGCCCAATTGCTCGAACAAATCGTCGCGCTTTGGCAGAGCGGCCACGAGATTGTATTGGTGCATGGCGGAGGCAAGCAGATTGCGGCGTTGCTTGCTCAACTCAACCTCGAATCGCGCTTTCACGACGGCTTGCGCGTCACCGACGAAGCCGCGCGTGACGTAGTGCAAATGGTTCTCGCGGGCAAGATCGGCAAAGACCTCGTAGCCGAACTCGCCCGCCGCCGCACGTCCGCCGTGAGTCTCGCGGGCGGCGACGGCTTGAGCTTTCTCGCCGAAAAGACGCTCGCCGAAGACGGCACCGATTTAGGTTTCGTAGGCCGCATCGCGCAAACCAACGACACGCTGATTACGGCGTTGCTGGCGGCTCGCATCATTCCGGTCATCGCGTGCGTAGCGTTGGGGCGCGATGATTTCGCTTATTACAACGTGAACGGCGATCAGATGGCTGCTGCGGTAGCGGGCGGCGTCAAGGCGGATACGTTGGTGTTCGTGACTGACGTAGGCGGCGTGATGGATGCGGAAGGCAAGACGATGGCTACGCTTAATCGCGCGGCGATCAACGACCTGCTCGTTTCGGGCGTAGCGAGCGGCGGCATGCGTCCGAAGTTGCGCGCTTGTTTGGAAGCGTTGGATGCAGGCGTGAAAGATATTTTGATTGTGGGCGCGAATGCGGAAGCCGTGTTGCTCAAATCACTTGAGGGTAATTCCTCAACTGGAACACGAATTAACTTGTAGTGAATAAATTGTGAAATTCTCCGATGAGCGATTCAGCAGAAAGTAGTCAAGAAAGACGACAAATAATGGAGAAGCGGCAACAGCGGAGAACTGAGTACGGCACGCTTTATGAAATTGTCTCCGAGATTCTGTTTCGGCACGATCTGATGGAGATTAACTTCGGACACAATACGGACGAATACGAGCCTGAAGTAGACACAATATTGCCTCGACTAAAGGAATGTTCCTCTGCTCTTGATGTAAGAAAGGTGATTCATCAGGAATTTGTCGTTTGGTTTGATGCTGAAGAGGCTGGCTCTGAACAAGACTACGAAACCATCGCTCAAGAGGTGTGGGCAGCTTGGCTTAAAGCCAAAAACTGAACCACGTATCGAAAACGAAAGATTATGACCACTGAAGCAACAGCACTCGCAAAAGAAACCGAAACATCCGGCCTCACGCTGGATTACATCGGCGGACTCGAATCGCAATACGTCATGCAAACTTATGCGCGCCAGCCGGTGATGTTCGTGCGCGGCAAAGGTTCGACATTATTCGATGACAAGGGGAAGGCGTATACCGATTTCATTTCGGGCATCGGCGTGAATGTGTTGGGTTACGATCACCCGGTGATGCGGCGCGTATTGCGCGAACAGGCGAGCTTGCTGCATACGTCGAATCTTTATTACCACCTTTATCAGGGGCAACTCGCCGAGCGGCTGGCGAAAGCCTCCGGCCTTGACCGCGTATTCTTTGCCAACACCGGCACCGAAACGATGGAAGGCGCGATGAAGCTGGCGCGCGCTTATCAAAAGCGGCGCGGGCACGCCGATCAGTTTGAATTCGTATCGCTGACGAATTCTTTTCACGGGCGTTCGTTTGGCGCGCTGTCGTTGACGGCGCAGCAAAAATACCGCGAACCGTTTGAGCCGCTCGTACCCGGCGTGCGTTTCATTGACGCCGATGATTTCGTCGCCGCGCGCGACGCCATCACCGACAAGACCGCCGCCATCGTGATCGAAACGATTCAAGGCGAAGGCGGCATCTATCCGATCAGCGATGACTTTTTGAAATTCGTGCGCGCGCGTTGCGACGAAACGGGCGCGTTGCTGATTCTGGACGAAGTGCAGTGCGGCTTGGGGCGCACCGGCGAAATCTTTGCGTTCAAGCATACGTCGGTTACGCCCGACATCTTGACCGTAGCCAAACCGCTGGGCATGGGCATTCCGCTCGGCGCGTTTATGGCTACGCAGGCAGTGGCCGAAGGGTTGAGGCCGGGCGACCACGGCAGCACGTTCGGCGGCGGCCCGCTCGCGTGTCGCATGAGTTTGGAATTCATGAAGCTGCTCGAAGACGGCGGCTTGATGCAGCGCGTCGTCGAAGTCGGCAATTACTTCCGCAAGAAGCTGCGCCGCCTGCAACGCGACCTGCCCGAACACATCAAGGAAGTGCGCGGCCTCGGTTTGATGGTCGGCGTAGAGCTAAACTTCCCCGGCGCGAACATCGTGCATCGCATGCGCGAACGCGGCTTTCTGTTGAACTGCACGCATGACGTGACGCTGCGTTTTCTGCCGCCTTACATCATCACGAAAGGCGAGATCAAAGCTCTGGTCGAAGCGCTCGCCGAAGTTATCCCCGCCGAAGCAGAAGCCGCTGCTATAGCGGCAGGAGGCACTCCGCGACCGTGAAGCCTGACAGACGCAATTCACGTTTGAACTGTCAACACTAGCATTCAGGATTCAGGCAGGATGATGATTTCTCCCACGAAGACCCACGAAGAACAACACGAAGCAGAAATTATAAAAAGGTTTTCTTCGTGTCTTCCTTCGTGTGGCTTCGTGGGAGAGACTCTTTCCCTGAAAGCGATAACTTCACGGAAAGGAGTGTGCTGCCATGCAAATTCGCAAAGCTCTAACCAAAGACGCGCTGCAAATTCACAAGCTCATCAACAACTTCGCGCGGCAGGAAGTGATGTTGCCGCGTACCTTGTTGAGCGTGTATGAAAACATCCGCGACTTTCACATCGCTATCGAAAACGAAGGCGAGAACGACCGCATCATCGGTTGTTCGTGTTTGCATTTCACTTGGGGAGACATGGCTGAGGTTCGTTCGCTGGCGGTTGACCCAACGACCGGCAGCAAAGGCGTAGGCCGCGCGCTCG
>JABFSD010000484.1 GCA_013140935.1 Acidobacteriota bacterium | reverse complement strand
CGGCGTTGTGGCAAGCCGTGCAATGCGTAGCGAGACAGGGTTGCACGACGCGCGCGAATTCAGGAACAGATTGGGCTTGCGGCGTTTGTCGTAACGCGAAGGTCGCCGCGCTTAGCGCAGCGATAACCAGAACCAGTCGCACAAGAGATTTCTTATTCATTGCCAGTATGGGAGATAACTCGTGATGACGCGGGCAAAGCGTAACTTTGTTTGCTCGCTGAGGGCAATGACGATGTTTAGATTGAAGCGGTTACGAAAGAGGCAAGGGAAGTGATGGGAGTTGTCAGGAAGATTTTTTGCGAGCGCCCCGCGTGCGATTCCACCAGAGCGTGATGCCAGAGATAAAAAAGAAGGTCGGCGTAATTCCAAGCAAAAACCACAGCAATTTATTTGGTAGTCCGGCGTATTTGCCGAAATGCAGTGGCTCAATATTTTTCAGCAAGCGCGCGCCGAACGGCATCGCTCGCGTATCGTCGAGCCGCAGCATTGCGCCAGTGAAAGGATCAAGATAAGCCGTGGGGCCGCCGTCAGTGCTTTCACCGCTGTCGAAACGGCGATGAAACGTAGCGGCCCAGGCTTGCGTCGGTGACGCAGGCGGACGCACAACTGCTAACGTCGCTTCGGGCAAAACCGGACGCGCTTTCGCAATGATCTCATCAATCGTCAGCGGCTTCGCGTTAGGCGGCGGAGTAATCTGCGGAGTACCGCGCGGCGGCAACGCAGTGCCTGCGCTGACGAACCACTTTTGCACGGTTTCGCGGAACGGGTAATAAGCGCCGGTCGCCGCGACCAACAGCAAGAACAGCAACATCACGATACCCAACAACCGATGCCAGTCCCAAAGCTGGCGCTTCCACGAGGCTTTCAGGTTCACCGCGAAGGCTTTGCCCTTCACGTATGTTTGCAGCCACAAGACGAAGCCGGTGAGTGAAATGAATATCAAGCCAAGTGCGAACCAGCCATTTACTTTCAGTCCTATCGTTCCGGCAAAGAGCGCGAAATGCAGATCGCGAAGCCACGCAATGAAACTCGCGTTGCGATGGCGTTGGCCGATGATTTCGCCGGTTGGAGTAACATAAACGCTGATTTGATCTGCTTCTTTCAAACTACGCGCGCCCCGCAGACTGGTAATGAATTCACCTGCTGTAGTATGACCCTGCGGGAGAACAATCACCGACACTCGTCGTTTCCCCACATCACTCATCGTCAATACTTGCTCATAAGTCATTTGCCATTTCGGCATAACCGCAGGGTAGACATTACCGATTGCAGGGGAATACAACCAATGTTCGATCTCTTCACGGAAGGTGAGGATGCTGCCTGAAATGCCTACGGCGCTGACCACGAGGCCAACCACGAGACCGAAAATCAAATGCAGATTGCGAAAGAGAGAACGAGTGTTCATCAAGTTGAAAAAGGACAATTTAGAAAACGAGCTTCAACGCGAGTTGTGCGACGCGCGGATCAGCCGCGCCGAACATACGCCCGAAGTCAGGATTCGTATTTGCGCTGACACCGGCCGTATAGCCTGCGGCTACGGGCGCGTAAGTGCGGTTGGGCGAACCGAAGTTTGTATGATTGCCGACGTTGAAAAGTTCGGCGCGGAATTGCAGCTTCACTTTTTCGGTGAGCGTCGTGTCTTTTAACAGCGAGAAATCAACCGAGGTGAAGGTGTCGCCATTCACGATGTTGCGTCCGGCGTTGCCGAATACGCCACGCACCGGATTGACGAACGCCGTCGTATTGAACCAGCGTTCCGCCGTCTTCGGCCCAGCGTTCGGGTTGCCGCCGAGGTCAGGGCGATTTGAACTGGCGCGTCCGATGTTGCTGAAATCGAAAGTGCTATCCACCGTGAACGGATTGGCCGAACGCCACGAAGCGATCAAGCCGAACTGCCAGCCTTCCGCCAGTTTTTTTGCTGCGCCTTGCGCGCCTGCGCCGAACTTGCGTCCGGGGCCGAAGGGCAATTCATAGACCGAACTGATGACGAACCGATGCCGCGCGTCAAAAGCCGAACGCGCTTTTTCAGCCGCGCGATTATTGGGGTTGCTGCTGCCGCCCGAATCGCTGTCGTTGCTGCCCGACGCGCCCGCCGAGTTGTTATCAATCGAATGTGCCCAGGTGTAATTACTCGAAAATTGCAGTCCGTTCGACAGCCGTTTGACCAGCCGCAGTTGCAAGCTGTTATAGGTCGAAGCGCCGCCGTCATCCCACACTGCCATGCCAAACGCATAAGGCGAAAACTCACGTGAGGTGTTCGGCAAGGCTACGGCTGAAGCCGGACGATAGTTGCGGCTGTCAATGCCGAACAGCCGCGTACCTTTTGACCCGACGTAACCAAGTTCAAAAACATAATTCTTCCAAAACTTGGTTTGCGTCGTGAGGTTCCATTGCTGCACGTAACCAGTGCGCAAGTCGGTATCCACCGGCAGCAAAATCGCCGAGGGCGTAAAAGTCGTCAGCGCGTTTTCGATTTGAATCGGCGCTGCGCCTGGGGTCGTACACGCCACCGCAACACCCGTTGTCAGGTTGAGGCAAGGTTGCGTAGGCGCGACCAGGGAACCCGAAAAACCAAACGGCGGACGCGCCGCCATCGTCGAAGCGGCGAACTGTTCTTTGCGGTTGTAATAAAGGCCGTAACCGCCCCGCACGATCAGGCGTTCGTCTTTCAAGGCATTCCACGCAAAGCCGAAACGCGGGCCGTAATTGTTCTTGTCCCGGCGAATCAACCCCGGCCCCAGGCCCAGCTTGTAAGCAGGTACGATGGGAAAATTGCCCAGTCCACTGAAACCGCCCGCCAACGTGCCCGACACAAAAGGCCCGCCGAGCCGGTCGCCTTTGTAAGGAATAATGATCGTGCGCGAATTCAAAGCGAAATTCGCTACGTTCAAAAATTGGTCTACGAGCGGTTGTTGATATTCATAGCGCAGCCCGTAAGTGAGCGTCAGATTTGAACGCGCGCGCCAACTATCTTGCGCAAACCAGTAATATTCGTTGCCGCGAAAATCGGCGTCGGCCACTGCGCCCGAAGAAGCGCCCCCCGTCGGGAAGCCCAGCATGAAATCGGCAAAGGGTACGCCCGAACTGACCGTGCTGTTCGCAAAGGTGTAACTGCCCCGCACGATGTTTTGAATCGAAGGCGCGAATTTCACGGTTTGAAACGAGCCGCCGAATTTGAACTGGTGTTGATTCAACGTATATGACGCGCTGAAGTCGTATTGAAAATCTTTATTCTGACGGATGATCGTGTTGGGTTCGTCGCCGAAGGGGCTGATGCCCGTGATCGAAAAACGCGGCACCCCGCGTTCGTTATCAGCGAAACCCGTGATGCCTGCGATTTTGTTGCGCACGCCGATGTCGTTGCCTACGTTCTGGTGTTCCTGTCCGCCAAAGGTTTCGTTATAGCCGAAACGAAATTCAGTGATGAGCCGCGAAGTCCATACGCGCTGATAATTCACCGCGAGATTGCGATTGTCGGTCGTCAAATCCCAACCGAACCCAGGCAGCGCCGCGCCGCCGCGTGTGCCTTGCGTGATTGCGCCGAAAGGCGAATAAGCCGTGATGTTCGAGAAAATATAGCGGCCATAGAGGGTGTCTTTTTCGCTGAAACGATGATCGAGCCGCACGTTGAACTGATTGGTGCGATTGCGAAACGAAGGTGCCGTCGCCAGATTGCCTGAGAGTCCGGCGCGATTGGCCTGCGGCAACAACGCCAGCACGTCTTTCGACACGGCATTCCACAAGGCTTGCGGAATCACGTTGCCCGCAAAAATCGGACGACCTGTCGCAAACGGATTGCGAAGGTCTACGTCAGTGGTGGTCGTCGCGCTGCCGTCGCCGAATTCGCTGAAATCGCCCGCGCGCATCTTCGCCGTCGGCACGGTCAGCGTGCGGCTTTGCGGCACGCGCAAACGCAGCCATTCGCCGTTGCCGAAAAAGAAAGTGCGGTCTTTCCAGAGGCGTCCGCCGAGGGTGAAGCCGTATTGATTTTGCTGATAGACCGGACGATCCAACTTGCCGTCGCGATTGTTGTCGGCGAGGTCAAAAAAGTTGCGCGCATTCAAATGGCTCGTATTCAACCAGCCTTGCGCCGAACCGTGCCAACCGTTGCCGCCCGATTTCGAAATCGCATTGACCGTCGCGCCGAGATTGCGTCCGAACGCCGCCGGA
>JABFSD010000543.1 GCA_013140935.1 Acidobacteriota bacterium | reverse complement strand
CAGCGATGATCTCTTCGCGCTTTACCATAGACGCTTTTTACACCCAACTCTCTTGTTTGTCTGCTTGATTGTTTGCAGACCGGCCTGAGCAGTTACTATGAAAATAGATAAGCTGAAAGAGCGTTTGCGCAAAGATCGTCCGGCGACAGCTGTGACACTCAACTTGCCGGAAGATGTCGTGCGTGATTTAGAGCGCGCAGCGTTGCATCGCGGGTTTACCAATGGTCAGGCGCTGATGCGCGCGTATGTGGGGCAAGGGCTGCGAACCGACCTCGAACAACTCGACGCGACGCCTGAAGTCGTCAATCTGACAGATTGAGCTTGCGTTTAGCCGCGTGTGAAAATGCAACGGAGGACACACAGCTATGGTTATCGAAACAATTCAACAAATGCCGCTTCCTCCCGTACTCGCTGAAGCCTTATGCGCCTCGCGCAGCATCCTTGATTTGCCAGATGATTGGGATGAGGAAGGCAGTCCACGTTTTCGAGAAGCCACGTGGCAACGCGCGACGAAGCTTGTGAAGCTCGCAGCGACTGCCTTTCAGCAACGCTTCGGCGTCTGGATCGAACCGCCCCGCATTCTGCCCGCGCCCGAAGGCAGCATTGACTTGCATTGGCGTTTACCGGAGCGTGAGTTGCTCATCAACATCCCTGAACGCGCCGAAGCACCGGCGGACTATTACGGCAGCGGCAATGCGCAAGCCGCCGTGAAAGGAAAGCTCAACACGTCGCTGCCCAACGAATGGATTTTGCTGTGGCTGACAAGATAAGCCGTTCAACTTCACTGCTGTGAGTAAGAGGAAGGATTAAAGCAATGACTGATTTTATAGATACCCAAACATCACTGATTGACGACCCGCTTATTCAGGATGACGGGACGGGAATAGCGTCCGAGCCAGATGAGGGCGAGGCAGAAACGCATACGCTCATAACCCAACCATTCGATCCCAAGTTAATTCGGGTGGAGCCTCAGCCCATGACCATCGATCTACTGGTAAAACGTATTCGAGCTAATGAGATTAACCTAGCACCAGAGTTTCAGCGGAAGAGTGATATATGGAACGAAACAACGAAAAGCCGCTTAATTGAGTCTTTATTGATTCGCCTCCCTCTTCCAGCTTTTTATTTTGACGCGACTGACGATGAAGAATGGATAGTAGTTGATGGCTTACAACGGCTTACAACTCTGAAACAATTTATCGTTACTAGGAAACTTAAACTTAAGAATCTAGAGTTTCTAACCGAGTACGAAGATAAAACTTACGATGAGTTGCCTAGAAACTTTCAACGCCGAATTGACGAAGCCCAGGTAACTGTTTACCTCATTAAAGAGGGATCATCCGCAGAAGTGAAGTTTACTCTTTTTAAGCGAATTAATACTGGGGGTCTTCCTTTATCGCCGCAGGAAATTCGTCACGCAATATACCAAGGAGAAGCGACTGCTCTGCTAAAAAGACTTTCTGCTTCACAAGAGTTTAAGGAGGCAACTTCAAATAGCATTCGCAACGACCGCATGGCCGATCAAGAATTAGTATTACGCTTTCTCGCTTTCACGCTCACGCCTCCGAACAAATATGCGGCTCGTGATCTGGATACTTTCCTGAATGAAACAATGAAAAGCCTTAACACAAAACGCGATAAGGAACGGCAAGACCTCGAAAAGCGCTTCTTACGTTCGATGAAAGCGTCATACTCTTTGTTTGGAAAATACGCATTTCGCAAACGATTTCGAGGACAAGCGACCCGTCCGCCAATTAGTAAAGCGCTCTTTGAAGCGTGGTCGGTGAACCTCAATGATTTATCCGACGAACAGTTAGTTGTGCTTGAAGATCGGAAAGACATGCTCAACGAAAAGTATATAACACTCTTTGAACGAGATGAGCGGTTCAACAATTCCGTAACCTTTGCAACTGCGGTCACTCAAAAGATCGCGTATCGCTTTGCTAGAATTCGTGAATTAATTGAGGAGACATTGTCATGATAAGTTCCTTACGGCTACAAAATTTCAAGTGCTTTGCCGATCAGTCAATAACTCTCTCTCCCCTTACACTTCTCTCAGGCCTGAACGGAACAGGAAAATCATCTTCCCTACAGTCATTACTGCTGTTGCGGCAGTCTTATCAGCAAGGAGTTTTGCCGAGCCAAGGACTAGCGCTGAACGGAGACTTTGTCAGAATTGGAACCGCTCAGGATGCACTTTTTGAAGGAGCATTGAAGTCTGAGATTTGTTTTGAATTAAACTGGCAGAGCGGGGAAGAAGCGACTTGGAAATTTGCCTATAATATGGAATCAGACGTTATCAAGCTGACCTCAACTTCAGGTACAGAAGGGGTTTTTAGAGAAAATCTATTTACGGATAATTTCCACTACCTGCAAGCTGAACGTATTGGACCACGTGTGTCGTTTGAGATGTCTGACTATCTAGTTAGAGAGCATTTTCAATTAGGGACGCGAGGCGAATATACCGCTCACTTTTTATCAACTTTTGGCAATAATCAAATGTCAAACCAAGCCCTTGCCCATCCTTCAGCGACTTCGCGTCAGCTTCGCAGCCAAGTTGAAGCGTGGCTAAGTGAAATCAGTCCAGGCACTCGTCTTTCCCTAGAATCTCACGTAGGAATGGATGTAGTAAGCCTGCGTTTTTCTTTTGCATTAGGAAAGGTAGAAAGCATCCCATACCGCTCGACTAATGTCGGGTTTGGAATTACCTACACGCTTCCGATTTTGACCGCCTTGCTTTCCGCTCCCCAAGGCCAACTTATATTGCTCGAAAACCCTGAAGCTCACTTGCATCCGAAAGGGCAAGCTCGTATCGGTGAACTGATTGCACTCGCGGCTGCTGGTGGCGTTCAGATTTTGCTCGAAACGCATAGCGATCACGTGCTGAATGGAATTCGGCTCGCAGTGCATTCAGGAAAGATTAACCCTGAAGAGGTATCGTTGCATTATTTCAAAAAGATTGAGAAAGACGGCCAAGTGCAAAGCGAAGTCATTTCCCCAAAGATTGATCGTAATGGGCGGATAGATAAATGGCCTGATGGTTTCTTTGATGAATGGGACAAGAGCTTAGACGCCTTACTGGTGCCTGGGGGGAATATATGAGCCTTGAAATGATTGCCAATGAACTTTCGCTCAAGACCCCAGCCTACGATATGCAGACTGCTCAACAATGGATGGGGCAATTCGTTCAGACGCTGAGAAGTTTGGTTACATTGGGCACGGATCGCGTGCTGCGAGTACCTGCGGACTATCAAACGACACCACTTGCCTTTGGCTATACCCTCGTACATTGGTTTGGTGACAACCAAGTGGACAAAGAAGAGCGCCGTTGGTTTCGGAGCCTAAGTACTCGATCCCCATTTCTAGAAGGATTGCCTGATTGGGAAGACGAAGCTTGGAAATCGGAGTTTTTCTTCAACGGAAACCCGTCAATGGGTCTTGGTTACGCATTTCTGTTGAATGCTATAGCCGTAAGCTGGTCGTCAGATCAGCAATGGGATAACAATCAACTGGAAATTGAGCATAACCAGTTAAAGGACGATCAACGCATTGACCATGAAATGGTATTAGTTCCTCATTGCTCTCATCCTAATCACGCATTAGCTCATCAAACACGGATTACGCAACAATTAACTGCCACTATTCAGAGCCCAATTGACCTTTGGAATCGTCGTGACTCGTTGTTTCCGTCCCTAAATTTTTGTAACAAAGTAGAATCTCAACTTCTGAGCATAGATGCTGGCGATGCCATATTTCCTCAAGTAGTTAAATGCTTACTTGAGTTCCAAGATTACTGTAATAACTGGCAAACTGAGTCTTTTAATTCAGCTACCTTCGCCCTAATTGCCCGGAAGTCCAGCCCCGACAGTGATGCCACTTTGCGGCAATACGGCAAAGAAAGAACCTTTCTGTACAATGGGGTTTCTTTCATCTTTAGCTTGCACGTGCGCATACCTCTTAGGGGATGGCGTGTTTATTTTCATCCCGAGCCAAATACACACACGCTTCTCATCGGATATATCGGACGACATTTACCAACGGTTTTATTTCCCGCTTGATTAGCAACAACTGGCTTGTTTCCGTTGAATCGTCTCAAAACAATCATATGTTGAAATAGCTGCGGCTGCCCAACAGGAAAAAGAAAATATCTGAATGACTAATCAATCTAATAC
>JABFSD010000465.1 GCA_013140935.1 Acidobacteriota bacterium | reverse complement strand
AACAATTGCTGCAACAACAACTCAACGCCAAAGCCGCCGCGCAAACGCGCCTGTTGAGCGGCAAGCCAAGGCCAGCGGCTGTCACGGCCCTGGCGCAAGAGCTTGCCGCGCTGACCGCGCAAGCCGATGGAGTGCGCGCGCAAATCCGCGCGGCCAGCCCGCGTTACGCCGCGTTGACGCAACCGCAACCGCTCGACGCGCCTGCCGTACAACGCTTGCTGGATGACGACACGCTGTTGCTCGTTTATGCGCTGGGCGAAAGGACGAGTTATCTGTGGGCGGTTACGCCGAAGACCTTGACCAGCTATGCCTTGCCGCCGCGCGCCGAAATCGAAGCCGCCGCGCGCAAGGTTTACGTGCTGTTGACCGCGCGCCAACCGCACCCCGGCCTCACCGAAACGCAACAACGCGCGCGCATCGCCGCCACCGAAGCCGACTTCCCTGCGCAAGCCGCTGCGCTCAGTCGTATGTTGTTAAGCCCGGTCGCCGCGCAACTCGGCGCAAAACGTTTAGCCATCGTCGCAGCGGATGCGCTCGCCTATTTGCCTTTCGCCGCCTTGCCTGATCCCGCCGCTGAAATGAAGCAGCCCCTGCTGGCCGCGCACGAGATCGTCAATCTGCCTTCAGCTTCGACGCTGGCGTTGTTGCGCCAAACCAACACTGCCTCACGCACCTCCGATCAAACCCTGGCCGTATTCGCCGACCCCGTGTTTGAAGCTAGCGACCCACGTGTCGCGTTGGCACGCAAAGGTAAAGCGGCTATTTCGCCTGCGCCTGTCGAAGCTCTCACGGCGGAACTCGGACGTTCGTTACGTTCTTCGACTACGCGCGCAGAACTCACGCGCCTGCCGTTTTCGCGCGAAGAAGCCGAAGCTCTCGCCACGTTGGTTCCGGCTCGTCAGGTGTTGAAAGCCACCGGATTTCAAGCCACGCGCGCCGCCGTCACCAGCGACACGTTGAGCCGCTACCGTTTCGTACACTTCGCCACGCACGGCTTGCTCAATGCCGAGCAGCCTGAATTATCCGGTCTGGTTTTTTCGTTGGTAGATGAAGCGGGACACGCGCAGGACGGCTTTTTGCGACTTCACGAAATTTACAACCTGCGTTTGTCAGCCGAAGTCGTTGTGTTGAGCGCCTGTCAAACCGCACTGGGGAAAGAAATCAGAGGCGAAGGGCTGATTGGATTAACGCGGGGCTTTATGTACGCGGGCGCGCCGCGCGTCGTGGCGAGTCTCTGGCAAGTAGACGATCTGGCGACCGCCGAACTGATGAAACGCTTTTACGGCGGCATGCTGCAACAAGGCTTGAAACCCGCCGCCGCTTTGCGCGCCGCGCAACTCGAGCTGTTCCGTCAGCGACGTTACGCCGCGCCGTTTTACTGGGCGGCGTTCGGGCTACAAGGCGATTGGCGGTAGCTCATTGTGGCAAAGCAGGATCGCCTTCCTGAAGTTCTTCCAGCCTTAAGCGTCGTTGTCTGATATGGCGAATACGATAAACGCGCACGATGTCTTCGCCAGTTTCATCGTCGAAGAGGAAGCCGAACACAATGCGATATTGACGGCTCCGCTTTCCGTACAACAACTGCCTGACTTCCCTGCCGAATTCTTTGTTCTCAGGCGCGTATGAACAACGAAGGGGAGAGTTCTCAAGCGAAAAGATGGCAGCCAACAACCCTTCGTACCACTCACCTGCAGCTTCGGTCGTAGAATAAAACTTGAGCCAAAGATAAGCGTCCTCAGCGTCCTGCAAAGCAATCGGAGCAATATCAACGCGATATGCCATGTCGTTGTCTCAACTCTTCTAATGCCTTTCGTGCGGGCAACGCTTTGCCTTCGTCACATTCCGCTATACCTAATCGGATCGCCTCAACTTCTTCCTGATAAGCGCGGTTTTCCATCTCATCCAGCAATAGATGCTCGATCGATTTTGAGGTGAGCAATCCTTGTGATTCCGCCGCGAGCGCGACGCTTTCCGGCAAACTGATCGTGATTTCCATGGTTTGCATAATTACTCCTTTACTGCCGCCCGTTACTGGCCGATTCGTTTTTAACCACCACCCCTTTCTTCACCGTTAAATTCAGCTTCTCATCTACCGCTTCCCAAAAGATGCGGCCTTGCATCATCTCGTCGGTCGTGAATTCACCCCAGCGAATCGTCTTGGTCGGATCGGGATTGAATTTGTTTTTCGTGCTGTTGTCATAAGCGCCGATGAATTCGACCTGCGTGCCTTTGGCGACGCGAATCGGTTCTTGCAGGATGTAGCTGCGCTGCCAGTTGAAATCGTAGTTGGGCACGTCAAACAAGGTCTCTTGCCGTCCGTCGGGATAAGTGAAACGAAAGGCGTAAGACTTGCCGCGCAGATGCATGTGTACGTGAAAGAAGCGAATCAACCCGTCGGTCGCAAACGTAGACTTCGACGTGAGCGAGTAATTCGCCTCGCCCGCTGGAATCTGCAAATCCTTGCGGTCGCCGAACATCATGCGCAGGTTTTTGTTCACCGTGCCGTCAGCCAGATAAATGCCCAGCGACGTAGCGTCACTCAACTCCTTGTCATTCGGCCCATAGTGAATCTGAATGCCGAAGCGCATGCCTTTCGGAATTTTCACCGCCGTGCCCGCCGGCAACAACACGTCGTTGGAACCGGGAACCCAACCCGAAATCATGATCGTGCCGTTTTTGCCCGGCTCGAAATCGTCCGCCATCCAGCCTTCGTCGGGAACTTTGACGTTGGGCGGTACGAGATGGGTGTTGGCGTGATGAACTGCTTTGGGATTGCCCGGTCGCGTGGCAATCGAACTTACCCAAGTGTCTTCAGGAAAAACGTGATCGAAGACGAAGAAGACGTAACGATCTTTCGCGCTTTGCGGCAGCGTATAAGTCTTGCGGACTTTCAACGTGAGGTCGGGCATACCGAGTTGCCAATCGTTCTTCCATTCGCGCGGCTTGGGTGCTTCTTTCAAATTGCCTCGTTGCGCACCGCCGTCCACCCATTGCGTGATCGTAGCGATTTCAACATCGGTCAACCGCGGATCATCGAGATAGCGGCCCAGCGCGCCCGTCGCGTGAAAAGGCGGCATCTGGCGGCTGGCGACTTTTTCCTTGATGGATTTCGCCCACGGACGCACCGCGTCATACGTCGTAAATTGCATCGGCGCGATGCCGCCCGCGTGATGGCACTCTTCGCAACGCTTTTGCAGGATGGGCGCTACGTCGCGAGCGTAAGTGATTGGTGCGGCGTTCGAGATTTGCGTAATCCAGTTGATGGTTGCGAGTGACAACGCAATCAGACACAACGCGCAAAACATCCAGATTCGTTTGGTATTCATAGAAATTCCTCCGGCTTGGGTTTATGCAATGCAGTTTTGCTGACTTGTCTATCTTTGGCAACTCTCGCACAATCTCGGCTCCCATACACTTTTAACTTTTCAGGAGAAGATATCGCATGCGTTTCTTTGTCGCAGGATTGTTTATCGTTTGTTTGTCCGCTCTCGTGTTGTTCACGTCTATAAATACGCCACCCGCAGCGGCAACCGTTCAATCGCCCAACCTCGCGTTGCCCGGCGAAAAGCATCTCGCCAACCTCAAGCAACTCACCTTTGAAGGCGAAAACGCCGAAGCCTATTTCTCGCGCGACGGCAAGCGGCTCATCTTTCAAAGCGCCGCGAAAGGCGACGGATGCGATCAGATTTTTTCGATGAATCTCGATGGCTCCGGCAAGCAGATGCTCTCGAACGGCGAAGGCAAAACCACTTGTGCTTACTTCACGCACGATACGAAAAACATCGTTTACGCTTCGACGTTCAAGGCCGATCCGAAATGTCCGCCAAAACCGGATATGTCCCGCGGTTATGTGTGGGCGTTGTATCCGGGCTTCGAGATTTTCAAGGCGGGGCTGGATGGTAAGAACCCGAAAATGATGGCTCCTTCGCCGCGTTATGACGCTGAAGCCACGATTCGCGCCGACGGCAAGATCGTGTTCACATCGTTGCGCAGCGGCGACCTCGAAATCTGGACGATGGATAAAAACGGCAAGAACCTGAAACAACTCACCAACACGCAGGGTTATGATGGCGGGCCGTTTTGGAGTTGGGACGGCAAGCTGATCGTTTATCGCGCTCATCATCCCGAAACCGACAAAGAGAAAGCTGATTACACAGCGTTGCTCAAAGAAGACA
>JABFSD010000954.1 GCA_013140935.1 Acidobacteriota bacterium | reverse complement strand
GCTTTGGTGATGGCTTCATACGCTGACGAAGTCACCTTCTTACCGTGCTTGACGATGACTTCACCTTTCTTGTCGGTGATGTCGGCGGAAGCGCGCAAGCCCACCAGCGTCGGGCTGACCTGCCAAAAGAGCCGTGCGCCCTTCAGCTTGATTTTGTCTATGGTGTAGTACTTCCGCAGGATGTCGTCGTCGCTCTTCAAGCCCAGTGCGCGCAGGAAGATCGAAGCCAGGAACTTGCGCTTGCGGTCAATGCGCACGTAAAGCAAATTCTTCGAGTCGTATTCAAACTCTACCCACGAGCCGCGATAGGGAATGATCTTGGCGAGGAAGTAAGTGTTGTTCATCGCCTTCTCGAAGAAGACGCCCGGCGAACGATGAAGCTGCGACACGATAACGCGCTCGGTGCCGTTGATGATGAACGTGCCGTTCTGGGTCATCAGCGGCAGGTCGCCGAAATAAACTTCTTCTTCCTTGATGTCGCGGATGGACTTTTGTGAAGTCTCTTCGTCCTTGTCCCACACGGTCAGGCGAATCTTGACGTGCAGCGGTACGCTGTAAGTCATGCCGCGTTCCTGACATTCCTGCACGTCGTATTTGAGCTTCAAGCCCACCGGCTCAGAGCAGTTGTCGCAGGTGATGACGAGGTTCTTGTTATAAGAACCGCACGAGTGACAAATGATGTCGTCGCTCGACAACGGATTGACGCGAATCACCGAACCGCAAGTCTTACAGTTCGAGCGCAAGTGATGCAGCCCTTGCAACTGGCCGCATTTGCACATCCAGTTGCCGATGCGGAACTCGACGAATTCGAGCGATGACGTGTCGCGGAAGTCGCTGATGGGAAACGTTGATTTGAAGACCGCCTGCAAACCGACGAGGTCGCGTTCGTTGGGCAACAGTTCCATCTGCAGAAAGCGTTCATAGCTTTCGCGTTGGACTTCGATCAGGTTCGGAATGCGAACCGCCGTTTGAATTTTCGAGAAGTCCACGCGCGCCGGCTTGATGCCGTTGCCCGCCGGTTTGCCTGCTTCGTTGATTGCTGTGATTTCAATAGACATTGAGTGGGAACCCTACCTTGACGTGGTTACTACCATTGAGAAGTTGCCGCCGCACCGAGCAGGCAACCTTTGCCATAAAAGGAAACTGATTTATCAAACGCCAAAGAGCGGCAAGGCAAACTTTGCCCCACCGCGCTTTGCAGCCGCTAAGTGCTGATTCAATTGTGTTAAGCCCTTGCCGATAGCGTGTGAAAAAGGTTTGCGCTCTTGCATGAGCCGGTTGAAGTCGCCCGAAAGAAAAAAGGTTTGTACCACACGGTCGTGTGAACGTTCAACCGCCAATGAGCGCGTTCGTCTTTAACCGCGAAAAAAGGGCGCACGTTTTGTGACATGCACCCTTTTCATTGTTTGGCCGGTGAAGGTCGCTGAAGCTACTTCAACTCGACGGAAGCGCCCGCTTCGGTGAGTTTCGCCTTGACCTTCTCGGCCTCTTCCTTGTTCACGCCTTCCTTTACCGCTTTCGGAGCGCCGTCCACCAAGTCTTTGGCTTCTTTCAAGCCCAGGCCGGTGAGTTCGCGCACGACTTTGATCACGTTGATCTTGTTCGCGCCCGCGCCCGTCAACATAACGGTGAATTCATCTTTCTCTTCGACTGCTGCGGCCGGAGCCGCGCCGCCGCCGGCCGCAACCGCAACCGTCGCCGCCGCTGCCGAAACGCCGAAGGTTTCTTCCAGCGTTTTGACGAGTTCCGACGCTTCCAAAAGCGTCAGACCTTTAATCTGTTCAACCAAACCATTGATGTCTGCCATGATTTTTATTCTCCTAAAATACAGTTGCTGCCTGAATGAGCAGCGAATCGTTTAACCCTTACGCCGCGCGAAACTCGCTTGCGCAACGCGCTTCATCGGTTGGCATTGGGCATCACTCCGTTGCCGCCCGTTTAGCAGAGAAGGCCACTGACATAGCCGCCGTCTCTGGTTAATCTTGCCAAAAACTTTTAGGCGCTCTTTTGCTTGGCGATTTGGTCTACGACCACCGCCAGATTGCGCGGAACGGCGTTAATCACCGTCGCAATGCGCTGCGCGCCCGAATTCAATACGTACATCAGCTTGCTGATGAGTTCTTCCTTCGACGGCAGCGAAGCCAACGCTTCGATGTCTTTGACCTTGATGGCCTTGCCGTCTACGACCGCCGCTCTGAATTTGACCTTGTCGTTTTCTTTGGCGACCTTGCTCAACACCTTCGCCAACGCGACCGGATCGCTCGTGCTGTAAGCTAAGCCCGACATGCCGGTAAACGAATCTTTCAATCCGTCGAGCGGAGTGCCCTCCACCGCGCGGCGCGCGATGGTATTTTTGATGACGCGATAGTTCAGATTGGCGGCGCGCAAAGCACCCCGCATCGCCCAATCTTTTTCGACCGACAGTCCCTGAAAATCAATCACGAGCGCGTGCGGCGTCGCGTTGAATTCTTCCTTGAGGACGGCGATCTCCTGATCTTTTTCACTTCTGGTTTTCATAGTTTCCTCACTGATGACCCACGGATCGATGCTCTTGCCGTTATGCGCCCACCGAAGCCGGGTCAATTAAAATGCCTGGCCCAATCGTGGAAGCGATGTTGATTTTCTTGACGTATTTGCCCTTCGCCGTTGACGGTTTGGCCTTGACGAACGCGTCAATCAACGCTTTGGCGTTGTCGCCGATCTTGTCTGCTGCGAACGAAACCTTGCCGACGCCCACGTGAATGACGCCAGTTTTGTCTACGCGATCTTCGACCTTACCGGCTTTGGTTTCTTTGACAGCCGTCGAGACGGCGGGCGTAACCGTACCGGTCTTCGGATTAGGCATCAGGCCGCGCGGGCCGAGTACCTTACCGAGCGCACCGACCAGCCGCATCATATCCGGCGTCGCAACCAGCGCGTCGAAATCGAGATAGCCGCCTTTGATTTTGTTGACGAGGTCTTCGCCGCCGACTTCATCGGCACCGGCGTCCTGCGCTTCTTTCTGTTTCTCGGGCGTGCCGGCAATAACCGCGACCTTTTTCGATTTACCCAAGCCATGCGGCAACACGAGAGTTCCGCGCACGAGTTGGTCGGCTTTACGCGGGTCTACGCCGAGCACCATCGTGACTTCGACCGTCTCGTCAAACTTGGCGAACGAGACTTTCTTAGCCAGTGCGATGGCGTCAGCCAGGGCGTAAAGCTTCGCCTTGTCTACTTGAGACACAGCGGCTTTGAATTTTTTTCCTGCCATGAATGGTTTTCCTTTCAGGTGTTAACGTGACGTGCAGGCTTCCCGATAAGCCGTAAAACAAGATGGCATCTTGTTCTACAAACCGGATACATCAGGTGCTTGCCACTCCCTCTTAGGAATGCGAGCGAAAGATTTTCAAACTGTTCAGCAGGGAAGCCGAACCGACTGTTATCAAAACTGCATTCCACAGCGCATCGCGTGATGCGCTGGCAACTTACTTGATCTCTAATCCCAAGCTCTTCGCCGTACCCATCACCGTGCGGACAGCGGCTTCGAGATTAGTCGTATTGAGATCAGGCATTTTGGTTTTGGCGATTTCCTCAATCTGCGCCTGGGTGATCGAACCTACTTTTTCGCGATTGGGTTTGCCCGAACCTTTTTCCAAACTGAGCGCCTTCTTAATCAAGTCGGCCACGGGCGGCGTCTTGGTGATGAAGGTGAACGAACGATCGGCGTAAACCGTGATGACGACCGGAATCTTGATGTCGCCCATATTCGAGGTTTTCGCGTTGAATTGTTTGCAGAACTCCATGATGTTCACGCCCTGCGGCCCTAATGCCGTACCAATCGGCGGCGCAGGGTTCGCCTTACCGGCGGGAACCTGGAGCTTAATCATTGCGGTAACTTTCTTTGCCATAGCCTTATTCTAAAAACCTAAAAATAAATTGCCTGATATACGCGAGAGTTTAGCTTTCCTCTGCGAATGAAACTTTTTCGACTTCCAAAAAGCCCAACTCGACCGGCGTAGCGCGTCCGAAGATCGTGACCATCACCTTGAGCATGCTCTTTTCGCTATTGATGTCTTCGACTGTGCCCGTAAACGAACTGAACGGGCCGTTGTTGATGCGCACCATTTCGCCTTTTTCAAACGTGAATTTGGGTTTGGGTTTTTCCGCAGCGACCGCCTGATGATGGACGATTTGATCC